>JAKQPD010000023.1 GCA_029564935.1 Bacteroidota bacterium | reverse complement strand
AGCGGGATGGAAACATCCTGCTTACACTCAGGTTCAGAGAGGTGCTGTCCCTGGACATAGTGTCCGGACGGAAAAGTGGCGCTATACCGAATGGGGATTCGGGGAAGAGGGATCCGAACTCTATGATGAGATAGCAGATCCCCATGAACTTAAAAACCTTGCAGGAGATCCATCCTATGCCGGTACTGTCAGAAAGATGAAAGCTCTGCTGAAGAAAGTCCACCCTGCTCCTGTTACAGGAGGCAAAGCGGTTGCGGACACAAGGGTCAGGTTTTGTAATTGAATAAGTTGCTTGTTGCTTGTTGGTAAACTAACCCGGAACCTTGAACCTGAAACCCTGAACCTGAAACCTGAAACCTGGAACCTGAAACCTGAAACCAGCAACCTGTGCCCCTACCTGACAACCCTTCCCGAAGCATCACCTTTCATCAACTGCTCAACCTCGGCCACGGTGACAAGGTTGAAATCGCCATGAATAGTATGCTTCAGGCATGAAGCGGCAACGGCGAAATTCAATGCTTTCTGGTCGTCTCCCGAATATGTTATCAGGCCATAAATCAATCCTCCCATAAAGGAGTCGCCCCCTCCTACCCTGTCTACAATATGGGTGATCTGATATACAGGTGCAGTATAGAATTTCTCACCGTCAAACAGTATTCCCGACCATGAATTATGATCAGCACTTACCGATCCTCTGAGGGTAATAATTATCTTTTTGGCTTGCGGGAACCTGGCTTTCAGCTTTTTACATACTGACTCATATTCGGAGCTTTCAACCTTTCCGGTTGAAACATCGCCTTTATCAGGCTTTATATCAAAGACTTTCTCCGCATCCTCCTCATTGCCAAGGATCACATCACAATACTCCACAAGTCCGGGCATAATTTCCCCGGCCGTCTTACCCCATTTCCAGAGATTCTTCCTGAAATTAAGATCACATGATACTGTTAATCCTTTTT
This sequence comes from Bacteroidota bacterium, assembly GCA_029564935.1. Taxonomy (GTDB): domain Bacteria; phylum Bacteroidota; class Bacteroidia; order Bacteroidales; family VadinHA17; genus LD21. Next base: position 2,718 of record JAKQPD010000023.1, on the reverse strand, counting down.
TCTTTGCTGCTTTCACTGCCTCAAGACATACTTCAGCAGCTCCCTGGGATATGGCGGGAGTAATACCTGTCCAATGAAACCATGTGGCATCACCGAAAACATCTTCCCAGTTGATCATCCCCGGTTTTATTTCAGATATGGATGAGTGTGCCCGGTCATAAACTACTTTGCTGGGTCGTGACACAGCTCCTGTTTCGAGATAATAAATACCAAGCCTTTCTCCTCCGAAAATGATCTTTCCGGTACCGACACTGTGCTTTTTCAATTCCATTACCACTGCTTTTCCCAGATCGTTCGAAGGAAGTCTTGTCACATAATCTGTTTCCAGCCCGTAATTGGCCAGTGATACGGCTACATTGGCTTCACCTCCTCCGTAAGAAGCACAGAAGGATGTTACCTGTGAGAACCTCTGATGCTCAGGAGTAGCAAGCCTGAGCATTATTTCTCCAAATGTGATTATTTTGTTTTTCATATTTTTGAATTATTATAAAGAATTCTAAGTTTCCCCTCCTTTTGAAGGAGGGGTGGCCGGGATTGCTGATTTTGAAATGTTTACAAATCTGCTTTCCCGGCCGGGGTGGTTGAAGGCTATGCCAGGCTTCCGTCTTCAGACTTCTTCTACAACAACGAAGCCGAATCGTAATCCAGAAATAGCCAGGCATCTGAATGATTTCTCATAATAGTAGCCGGAACAAGTGGTGAAACAGGTTCCTTGATTGTTTTTTTAACTGCATCGGCTTTACGGAGGTCAGGAACCGTGCAGATTATTGCCTTTGATTTCATTATCTGCTTTATCGACATGCTTATAGCCTGTTTTGGCACATCATCAAATGTCGGGAACCAGCCTTCCCCAAGCTGCTGGCGACGGCAGGCTTCATCCAGGTTGACTATTATATAAGGCTCCTCCGTTTCAAAATCAGCAGGTGGATCATTAAAGGCCAGATGCCCGTTCTCACCGATACCGACAAATGCAACATCAATAATCAGTTTCCTTATCAGATCGCCGAGCCTTTTGCATTCCTGAACAGGATCAGTCTCACCATTAACATAAACGAACTCCTTCGGTTTAACTATATCGGCAAACCTTTCCTTTAGATATTTCCTGAAAGATGCCGGATGGGTTATCGGAAGGCCAATATACTCATCGAGATGAAATGCTGTTACAACCGACCAGTCAACATCTTCCCTGACAAGCACTCTCAGCATGTCAAATTGTGAGGCGCCTGTTGCTACAATAATGTTCGCTTCACCCCTCTTTTTAATTGCTTCACGGATCAGATCTGCACCTTTAACAGCTGCTTCCTTACCCAGAACTTCACGACTTTTTGAAATAATTGTTTCCATTACGAATTTATTTTAATTGATTTTTTGATTGATTGTTTGTTTGTTTGATTGATTGATTGATTGATCGCTCGATCGTTTGTTTATCAGAACGTTCAACCGTCGAACCTTCAAACCATCGAACCGTTGAACCTTCATCTTAAAGGCTTAATTGTTACTTTAAAGTCGAACCTTTGTGGCATTACCTGATATTCCGGAAATACCGATAACGCAGTGCAGCCGACTCCGCTGGTGGCATAATCGAAATTGAAAGTTATGCCGTCAGACGGCTGAAGCTGGTAAGTATAAACCGCTTTCGTCAGATTTTCCGTGGAATAAGGCTGTGCGCTGAAATTAAAAAGCTTATTTCCCGAAAATTCCAGTCCAAGTCCGTTGTCGTCTGTCATCCTGACCCACCTGTTCTCCGTTCTCAGACCATAATCCTGAGGTATCAGGTATGGTTCATACATTCCGTCAACAGTTGATCTGTAGACACCGATCTTATAACCACTTTTCCTGTCAGGGTAGTTTTCCTGAGGTCCCCGTCCATACCATTCTGCGTTTCCCAGCGACCTGTCAAGAATCCATTGCATTCCTGTCCGGGGCAGCCAGGCAGGCATATCTCCATCAGGGATCACAGAATGTCCGATCGTGATAATCCCCGAACCTGAAATATTATATTTATAACGATTCAGGAATGCACCCCTACCCGAAGCGGTCAGAACGACATTTTTAATATTTATTTCAACGCCGGAGTTACCAATAACTTTGTAATCAAATTCTTCCTGAAGTGTCTTCACTGAATGTATTCCAGCAGAATACCATTCCGAAGCTGCAAATCTGCCAAAAAACTCTCCAAAGTGCTTCGTATTCGACCTGCGGTAATTCCATTCATCAACCTCATTTGCCAGTGGCGCCCTCCATACATTAAATCTTCCTCCGGCTTTCAGTAATTCTTTACCGGATACCTGAAGCGAGGAAAGCTCTCCTGATCTCTTATCAAACATATACCTGAAATCCTTTCCCGTAATAATAAGTCTGTCATTTTCTTCATTAACCTCAATAGTGTTCTGTTCCTTTTCCTCTACAACAGGGGCAGGACTGAACCATGGCAGTTCAAATTGCTCCCATGCAATTTCATAACCATCTTCAGCCCATATTGTTCCTTTCTGACAAAAGCTCAATATAAGGCTGTACTCCGCATCCCGCAAGATCTCAGGCTTCCGGAAAGGGATCTTCATTGTGGCTGATGTTTGAGGTGGAATATTCAGGTTCAACTCTCCTGTCTGAATGTTTTTTCCGTTTTCAGTCAGTATCCAGTAGCTCCTCAGCCTGTTCAGATCAGTAAAAAGATACCTGTTTGATATTTCAACCTCACCATTCCCGGCTGACAGAAGT
>JAKQPD010000010.1 GCA_029564935.1 Bacteroidota bacterium | reverse complement strand
GCAGAGCTTATTGAAAGGAACCAGCTTGATTCAAAACCCTCCCTTGTATACCTGCAGGTAACACGGGGTGCTGCAAAAAGGACACATGCCTTTCCCACCCCTTCAATACCTTCAACCGTTTATGCAAATGCCTGGGCATTCCGGCCTGATCCGGAAATGATCGGAAAAGGCATACGGGTGATGACCGCGAAAGAACCACGATGGAACAGGTGCGATATCAAATCGGTTTCACTTCTCCCTAATATCCTTTCTTTCCAGAAAGCTGTTGAACGTGGCTGCCTCGAATGTGTATTTATAAGGGACGGACTGGCTACCGAATGCGCCCATTCCAACGTGTTTTTTATTGCCGGGGATGTTCTTTATACTCATCCTGAATCAAACAACATCCTGTCGGGTATCACAAGAAAAAATGTTTTACGCCTCGCCCGTCAGTCAGGAATACCTGTCAGGGAGTCTCCTGTAGCGGAAAGCAGACTCGGAGATATTTCCGAAGCATTCATAACAAATACCTCATTTGAGGTCGCACCTGTAATACAGATTGATAACAGGATGGTCGGAAACGGTGTACCCGGACCGGTGACAACCCTGCTGCGGGAAAAATTCCGCACCGATCTTATTACAATGCAAGGCTGAAAATACGACATAGCCTGAAGCTGTTATTTTAATATATTTGCACAAATTTTTTAAGGCTATGATTACTATTCCGCTGAGCGAACAGCAACAAATAAGAAGGAATGCACTTGATGAACTGAGGAAGCTTGGGATCAACCCCTATCCGGCTGCAGAATATAAAACAAATGTATTTGCCGGGGATATCCACGAAAATTTCAGTCCTGAAAAAAATAATTTCGGGGATGTTTCCCTTGCAGGAAGGATAATGGGCAGGAGGATCATGGGCAATGCTTCTTTCGCTGAACTGATGGACTCTTCAGGAAGGATACAGATCTATGTCCGACGCGATGATATCTGCCCGGGTGAGGATAAAACAATGTACAATACAGTTTTCAAACGGCTTCTCGATATCGGGGATATTATCGGAGTAAAAGGTTTTGTATTCAGGACCCAGACCGGTGAGACAACGGTTCACGTAAAGGAATTTACTATCCTCAGTAAATCCCTGCGCCCGCTTCCCATCGTAAAGGAAAAGGACGGCGTATTGTATGATGCTGTTACAGACCCTGAGATGAGGTACAGGCAGCGCTATGTCGATCTGATAGTAAATCCTGAAACCCGGGAAGTTTTCAGGAAAAGAACCCGGATCATTCAGACTATGCGTGAATTATTCAATTCGAAAGGTTATCTCGAAGTAGAAACCCCGATCCTTCAGCCTATTCCGGGAGGAGCAGCTGCAAGGCCTTTCATAACACATCATAACACTCTGGATATTCCTCTGTATCTGAGAATTGCAAACGAACTTTATCTTAAACGGCTTATCGTCGGAGGTTATGAGGGAGTTTATGAATTTGCAAAAGATTTCAGGAATGAAGGGATGGACAGAAGCCATAATCCGGAATTCACTGTAATGGAGATCTATGTTGCCTACAAGGATTATAATTGGATGATGAACTTCACTGAGGAGATTATCAGCAAGGTTGCAATGGACCTGCATGGAAAGACCGGGATCATGTATGGTGACAAGTTAATCAATCTGACTCCCCCTTTTAAACGGATAAGCATGCTGGATGCGATACTGGAGCATACCGGAGTTGATATCAGCGGAATGGATGAACAGGAACTCAGGAAGGTCTGCGACAGGTTGGGTGTAGATCATAGTCCGGAGATGGGAAAAGGGAAGCTTATAGATGCGATCTTCAGCGAGAAATGCGAGCGGAACTATATTCAACCGGTATTTATAACAGACTATCCTACGGAAACTTCGCCGCTGACTAAAATGCATCGTAGCAAACCAGGCCTCACCGAGAGATTTGAACTGATGATAAACGGTAAGGAAATAGCCAATGCTTATTCGGAACTGAATGATCCTGTCGATCAGCTGGAGAGGTTCCAGGAGCAGCTCAGACTGTCGGAGAAAGGCGATGAGGAAGCAATGTTCATAGATCTCGATTTTGTAAGGGCTCTCGAATATGGTATGCCTCCTACTTCAGGGATGGGTATAGGAATTGACAGGCTGACAATGCTCCTCACCAACCAGCCTTCAATCCAGGATGTACTGCTATTCCCCCAGATGAAGCCTGAAACACAAAGTCCGAAAGCTGAAGAATGATCCGCCTCTGGCGGACTAAATCTCTGGTTTGGGCAGTCTCAGGTTCTCAATATATTCAAGGAATTTCCTGATAAGATTGTAATACAGAATAAGGTATAAGACCAGAGAACCCGCCCATATAACAATTATGTTGAAGAGCCAGGTATCGATCACTGTATTACCGATCCTTTTGAAGGGTGCATAGAAATGTGCACGACCAAACTTCGATGTGGCATTCATATAGGCCGGCTCAAACCTTCTTATTATCCTTCCACGGATTTCATCGATGGCCCCGTTTCGGTCGTGGTTCAATACGAGACTTCTCAGCCATTCATTCTCATAATTAACTCTCAACGCAACCAGACCTTCTCCACCCAATGTCTTCGCAAGGGTTTTGGATACCTGGTCTACATCCCTGTCAGCCCGTTTCCGGAAATCCGAATAAATGATTTTAAGCGAGTCGAGCCATTGCCTGGCCGCTTTTTCAGTTTCCGAAGTGAATCTCCCGGGGCTAAGATCAGTTTTCCATTGCCCCGCGGTAATACCTGCTCCTTCTGACAGCTCATCTATATAAAAACTGAGGTTCCTGAGCTTGTTAGTAACATCATTCCGGTATTGAACGCTATCTCTAAACAATGATATTTCCTGCAGATTTAATTTCAGCTGGTCAATCAGCATACCTTTATAAGTATGTTCACTAACTTTTGCCCTGTGACTGAAGTAATTCTTCTCATAGGCATTATCCCTGAACTGGGCAACAGCAAGAGCTTCAAATGACCACCTGGCAGTCATCAGATCGCCAATGACCGGAACATATTCCTGAGAGGAAATGCTGGTAAGATGCAGCTTTTCGTATTTCACAAGAACACCGCTGAACAGCAGCTGCGGAATAATAATAAATGGAATTATAATATAGATAGTTACAACCGAATTAAGAGCGGCCGAAATGTTAAGCCCCAGAATATTTGAAAAACATGATGTTGTAAATAACACGAACCAGTAAGTGAATGTCATTCCCTTTATCCCCAGAATGAAGTTACCAATAAGTGTAAATGAAATAGTCTGTATGGCTGAGATAAGGAAAAGAATCATGACCTTTGAATTCAGGTAGCTGAACCAGCTCAGGTTCAGGAAAGATTCCCTCCTCAGGATCTTTCTGTCTCTCACTATCTCTTCAGAGCTCACCATGAGCCCGAAAAACAGCGAGGTTATAATACACATGAAGAGATAAGGTGTTATATTATCATTTCCGCTGAATTTATAGATCCCGCCGCTTGAATAGCGGGTGAAATATGCCAGGAGGAAAGCAAGGACCGGCGGACCGAGCAGACTTATGAGAAGATATTGCTTATCGGAAAGTTTCGAGAGCAGATCGCGGGTAAAAAAGATCCCGGATTGCTTTAATAATCCCGGAATACTGAAATTATTCTCCGGGATCGCCTGTTTCTGTCTTATTTTATCTTCACCTTTTCTGCCCCGTCTTTCCCTGAACTTCTCCGCCCACTCCTTAGGGGTCACTTTTCTTATCCTTGTAGCTCTTCCCTGCTCATCGACAACTTTTGCCTCAACTATCTGAAGGATCTGGTCAGTATCAACATTTCCGCATTTTACGCACTGATCTTCTTCGGGATTGGCATGCCTGGTCATAGTCTTAAAATAAACTATCGCCTCCACGGGATTTCCGAAATATACCTGGTATCCTCCCTTGTCAATTATCATTATCTTATCGAACATCTTGAACACCTCAGAACCGGGCTGATGAATATTTACAATCACCAGTTTCCCCTTGTGAGTCTGTTCCTTCAGGAGGCTCATCACAGCTTCAGCATCCACAGATGAAAGGCCCGAGGTAGGCTCATCGACAAAGAGAATTGTAGGTTCACGTAAAAGTTCAAGAGCAATATTCACTCTCTTACGCTGCCCCCCGCTAATTACTTTATTAAGAGGATTCCCCACCTTCAGATCTTTTATTTCATCCAGATCAAAATCAACCAGTATCCTGTTCACAGCTTCAAGCATCTTCTCTTCACTCAGATTATTCAGACACATCTTTGCATTGAACCAGATATTCTGGAAAACCGTAAGCTCTTCAATAAGAAGATCATCCTGCGGAACATAGCCAATTACCCCCTTCAGTTTGTCCTTATCATTACTGTCATAAAGATCATAACCGTTTATCCTTACCTCACCCGACTGCGGCTTCAGTGTCCCGTTAAGAATGCTCAGGGTTGTTGATTTACCTACCCCGCTCCCACCCATAATGCCAACCAGCTCTCCGGCTTCACCGTGGAAGATGAGATCATGGATGCCGTTATCGCTGTTATGGAACCTGAATGATACTTCAACAGCATCCAGGCTTACCTTGTACCTGAATGCCGCACCTGATATCTGGCTGACAACATCCGAATAATAGATAGTTTTAATCCCCGATCCGCGGATAGTCGATCCTCGGTCAAAAATATAAGTCTGACCCTGAATAATATTCTGACCGTTAAGATAGAGGTCTTTAGTTCCCTGATATCTAAGGATATACGTGTTTGTGCTTGCAATGTACAGAAAGGTAAGGGTGCCCCCGAGATGTTCATTGAATATGTGCTTTAAATCTTTCTGTTCCGGTTCCCTCCTGTTGTTGATAACTATTACTTTCTTACTGTCAATTATATCCCCGGAATTGTTAATTATAAAACTTTTAATATCACGGTATTCAGTGTGAGGCACAAAAAATGAGTCTGCAACCGTTGACAGAAAATCGAGCTCATTCTCGGTAATCTCTTCTCCCAGTGAAATGAAATCAAGCAATTGTACCAGGACATAGATTTTCTGTTTCTGTTGCAGCTCTTCATTTATCTTCTGGCAAATTGCAAGTATCTTAACCGCATTAAGAGAAAGCCTTTTCCGGTCTTTAATACTATCTCTTTCAATGTTGTCGGCAGTATATATTGTCAGGTACTCTTCAAACCTGTTCATATATATCGAGACCTGTTCATTGTTAAGATGCCTGGAAAGGAAAGTTTTCACAATATCTTTCCCCCGTGAGGTGATCACTGTTACATCATGTATATCGGCGATAAGTGCAAAAAGCTGCACAAGTGCGTTTAAGATTGATTCGCTCATACTATAACTTTGATACTATCAGGCAATTCCGGTTCATGATATCATCACCAATATATCTGTTGAAGAATATCTTTGTCTAAATTAATTCAATTCAGGGATTTTTAATATAAAAGTTATCAGCAGTTAATGACGGTATATTAAAAATACTTAACTTGTGATAATTGATTTAAGTATTTCTGATATAAAAGAATAAAATTATGTCGGGAGCAGGAAAAATCCTGGATTATTCAGGTCCGGTTGACTATAGTGTCATTGACCGCCTGCTTACGGATCTTAAAAAGAATGATGAATTCTCATTGCTCCCGAAGATAGTTGCAAGGAGGGTATATTCAATACTTGTTGAATGTCTTGAAAACATTGCAAAACACTCGCTCAGGGATTGTCCTCCCTGTGTGAGGCAGAAGCCATTCATATCTGCTGCTGACCGGGGAGATAAGATAATTATAAGGACAGGGAACGCTGTCCGTGAAGAAAAAAAACCAAGGCTTGTCAGAATAATCGATCATATAAATAATCTCGGCACCCAGGATCTGATCCGTCTGTATGAAGAAAAGATAAACAGGGAATCGAAACCTGAAGAAAACGGGGCTGAACTTGGATTCATAATAATGAGATTAAAATCGGAAAACATTATAAAATATGAATTTACGGATCATAATAATGGTTTTTCGGAGTTCGAAATACAAATTTCAGTAACCAAAAATGCCATGAGAAAGCTAATTATCGAAAAGACGACTAATTCGCCGAAAGTGATTTTAGATCCTGAAAGGAACCTTTTCGAAATTTCAGGGGAATCAAGGCCGCCCGACGTAGCCGGTTTTTATTCTGAAATTCTCAGCTGGTTCGATGATTTTTCTGCTTTCCCCGGCAGTCTGCCTGAAACCGGGGACCCGGTGATTTTCAATCTCGACTTCGAGTATTTCAATTCATCATCGGCAAAATATATTCTTGATCTGTGCAAGCAGATAGCCTCAGTCCGTGCAAAGGGGAAAAATATCTCAGTGAAATGGCATTATGAAAAGGATGACAATGACATGCTGGAATCGGGAAGGGAAATATCGAGGATTGCAAGATTTCCATTCGAATATAATCTTAAAGACATGGAATGAGATAAGGCTTGCCGGACAGCCCTGATGTAAAATGACAAGACAGACACAGGAGAAAGAAATGCAGGACTGGATTAGCGTCCTGTATTGCCCGGATGACGAATGGCTGAAGAAGTTTTCCGAAGGCTGGCCGGAAAATGGAATCTTACTCATCGAAAAGGCAGCAGAAGATTATTATAACCTGATCCGCAGGCCACAATATAAGTTTTCTCCGCCAGTTGGCTTAACAAACGATTTCAGCAGGCTCAGCCCGGAGGAAAAATCGCCCTGGTATATTTTTGCATCATCTGTCCCCCTGAAACTCATATCCCTGGGCCTTTTCATCCACCCTGTTAAAGATTTCTGCAGGACCTGTCTGATCCCATATGACAGTTTTGAGAAACTTGCTGAAAATGATTATAAAAAGATTTTCCTTCCTCAGAAAAAAGGTGGAAGTATCATTGTCCCGTTCAGACTGCTTCCTGAAAAGGAAAGGCGTTTCTATATCGAACTCAATTACCTTATCCCGCCTGTTTTAAAAAGTGCAGGATTTGAACTGGTCAGACCTGAAGAGGTTACTGAGATAAGCAGTGCACTGATAAAAAAGATTGCAAAGGCTATTCACTCGCGTTATCTTCATGATATAACCAGGAGAGATCCCGGATCAGAAAAAAAGCCTCATGTTTCATGGTTTTATACAGGTGCGGATGCAGAATCCTTTAGTAATGTCCGTTTTGAAGATCTGCCGGTTTCATCCAGATCAGCTGTTTTTCAATGTTATCGTTAAGTTTGTAAGGTCGTATATGATTACTTATTCTTTCACCAATGACCTCTATTTTACTGAGGTCGGCAATTCCGGTCCGGTTTTGAGCACAATAATTAAGATACCCGACTTTTGCAAAATCAACACCCATCAGTTCGACACCGACACGGTCAGCTGCAAGCCAGTCTGTGCTTGCAATACAAACCCGGTGGTCAACAGGAGTACCATTGTTCGGGCCATTCCCTTCCATCCCCTCAAAGCCGTCGATCAGGGCAAGATGAGGATGAAGTTTGGGTGCCAGGTCAAATAAATTATAATTGATCCCCCTGAACCCGCTTCCGTGAACAATGGCTTTGTCGCTCCGGGTACCTGCCTTCCGGTCTTTACTCCATGAAAAACCCGGGTCCTTTATTGGCGCTCCGAAAATAATGTTCTTCAGCGAAAGGGTAACAACCGCACGGTCGTGAGTCTTCATCCTTGCCACAGAGATTATATATGAATCCGGATCCAGAAGTGGTTTCGAAAACCTGACTGGATGCGGTCTGAAATCCTTTTCATCAAAAACATACAATATTTCCGAGCCCTCATTATCGAGATCGACAAGCTTTACCGGATATTTCTCTGCCAGCCTGAGATAGCCGAAATTACTGAATCCCTCAATTGCGGGGCCGGGAGCCGAAGACTCGGCAATTATTACATTATCAAGCTTTCTTATCGACTTAAGAAATTCAAGGACACCCTCAAGTGTATCGACATGGGTCGCTGCGAGCTGTATTGTCATCGATACATTATTGGGTTTGATAATTACCCTGCGGTTACTGATGGCTCCTCGTATTTCCTTCGAGAACGGCTCGAGAGCCCTGAATGCAATGTCGGCACGGTTATCACCCGTTGTTATTGAAACACGGGATGCCAACTGTGAGTCAAACTTAACGGGAGCAATTCCTGCAATATTACTGAAAGAACCTGTAAAGGTGGCAGCAATACCACCCATAACTGATGTCTTTATAAAACTACGGCGATTAATAGAATTCATAGCGAATGATTTTAGCCTTCAAAGGTAAAAATTCCATTTGTATTTGACCACACCTGATAAATTCCCATCTTTTGTATCCGGCCTCACCCCCATTTCCCCCTCTCCCGGGGTGAGAGGGGGATGTTATTCGTATGATTCAATCTTCGAAGAAACCTGACGGATATGACGAGTGTCTATTCATTTCATAAGTGATATGCCTGATCTATTTACCGCTTAGTTGTCTGGATCAGAGTCTTTTAATATGTTTTTTAATACGTCTTATAATACGTCTTATAATACGTTTTTTAATACGTTTTTTAATACGTTTTTTATTGCTCAATTATGATTTGGAAGGCAAGGATACAATCACTTTTGCCCGTAGGGCATAAGGTATTGTAGATTAGGTAATATGACGTGATTTTATACCTCGTGGAGGTTATGGAGAAAAATACCATATCTGCTACGCGTAATCAAACCAATAATATAATCCTCTACTACAATACCTTAACCGCTACGCGGTAACCATTTATAAGTATATCATTAAGGTATACTATGAATAACAAATAAGTTTTTAAAGATCTGCCGGTTGTCAATAAATTAACCTCATTATATTATAAATAAGCTTTGAAATTTGAAACAAATTAAGATTTGCATCGTATTTTTGTCTTTGGGACTGTCTAAATTTCATAAATATAAATGCAAGGCAAAAAAACGCTTCTTTTAATTTTTCTGTTCATCCCGTTTTTTTTAGCATCCGCTCAGGAGACGCCTGTAAACCCGGTATCGAATAAGGTATTCACACCATTCATATTCAACCCGGCAATTACGGGGAGTAAAGATTTCCTGTCTGTCGATCTTCTGGCGGCTCTTCAGAATAATCAATATACCCAGATTCTCAGTGCAAATACAAGGCTGAAGAAACGCGGACGGGATCAGCTCCTTAATTCGAATGTCACGGAATTTTCAAATTTCGGGATAGGAGGTTTTGCTTTCAATGATCTTACCGGAGAACACCGGAATGCAGGAACAGGTATTTCCGGAGCATATCATATCCCCCTCGACAGGGAAAAGATCTCTTTCCTTTCAGTAGGTGCGGCGGCTAAAGGCATTTACAGCCACTTCCCGGGCGATCCGGATACGGACCCGGTCAAACCCGAAAGAGATTCACTTTTGCTAAATATCGATGCAGGCATATATTATTATAATCCGTCTTTTTATGCTGGCATTTCAGCGACAAATATCTTATCTGAACCACCCGTTAGGGATACTATTCCGGTATCAAGAGAGTTCTTCCTCACCGCAGGGTTCAAGGTTGTCCTAAGCAGAAGATTAAATATAGTGATTGAGCCGTCGGTCATTGCAAATACCGGCGATACTCTTTCGGACGATTTACGTGACATGATCCATCCCGGACTTAAATTATATCTCGGGAATTTCTGTATGGGATCATATCTTAACGACTATGACAGGATCCCCTTCTTTTTCCAGTATAAATATCCCGGATTCAATATAGGAACTTTCTTTGAACTTCCCAGGAACACCCCATTTTACAAGAAGGAGATCACCGCGGAAATAGTTTTAGGTTTGAATATTTCAAAAAATCATCCCTCACGTAACAGGAAAGGCCAGTGGTAAGGGATTTTTCATTAATAATATGAAAAGATTTTTCAGGTCAATATTATTCTGTTCTGTAATAGTGTGCTGCGGGATTTTTTTCTCATCAGCAGATGTCAGTTATGATGAAGGCAATCATAGCCTTATCCGCACAGGGATCCCACAGGATGATCTTCCTGTCAGAATTGCATTTTTCGATCTCGATATAATTGCTCCTTCATCGGGTGTTCAGTTTTTCAGGGACGGAATTGTTTTTCTCGGTCTGTCGAAAAATTATTCAAGAATGATACCTGAGCATGTATCATTCGGAACTGTCCAGGCATATTATGCAGTTCCCGGGGATACTTCATTACAGGATCCTGTAATCTTCTCACCCGATTTGCGTTTCTTATGGCCCTGTGATGCCATATCCTTTAACGCCAGTTACGATAAAATGTATTTTACCAGGAAGGATGAGACGGAAAAACATGAAAAAATATATGTATCGGACTATTCCGGCGGCCGTAATGGTAAAGGAAGCTGGACAGATGCATCAACTCCGCTGGATTTCTGTACAGGCGATTTTACCTATACACATCCGGCGCTGTCGGCTGATGGAAGTATGATGATCTTCGCATCGGACAGGGAAGGATCTTCAGGCGGACTTGACCTTTTCATCACAAGAAAAGAAGGTGAAAAATGGTCATCACCCCGGAATCTTGGAAAGCTTATCAATACAAAATCAGATGAACTTTATCCCTTCCTGGATAATTCAAACAATCTCTATTTCTCTTCAAAAGGACATCCCGGATACGGAGGATATGACATTTTTGTCAGCAAATACAACGGGAAGAACTGGGAAGAACCTGTGAATCTTACAAAGCTCATCAATTCTCCGGATGATGATATTGCATTTACAATGAACCGGCTAAACGGGAAAACAGGTTTCTACTCTTCCATTGATAATGTTAACAAGAGATACTCACAGCTTTATAAGATCTCGGGTGCAGAAAAAAGTGACGGGAAGAATATAGCAGATATTTCGGCTGCATTAATGACCAGGGCGCTGGCAGATACTGCTTTTACCTATCAGAAGCTGCTTCTGGCAAAAGCCGACGATATTTCAAGAGCGGCCGAGGAGGCAAGGATAGCGGAAGCTGAGGCAAAAACAAAAGCTGCTGAGACCAAAAAGACAACTGACAAAGAAAAGGCTGCCGAAGCTAAGAAGCTTGCCGACGAAACAAAGGCTGCCGAAGCCAGGAAGCTCGCCGATGAGGCTAAAGCTGCCGAAGCCAGGAGGCTCGCTGAGGAAGCCAAAACTGCTGAAGCTGAAAAAGCTGCTGAAGCTGCAAAAACGAAATCTGCATTGGCTTCATCACAACCCAAAGTGAGGGTAGATACAGTTAAATCCATTACTCCTGTATCGGAAAAACTCAGGGATGTGGTTATTTACAGGATACAATTCCTTTCCAGTGTTTCACAGAAACCTATGAAGGAAGTGAGTGTTAACGGTAAATCATATCCTGTCTACATATATTACTACCTGAAGGAATACCGTTATACTGCCGGGGAATTCACATCTCTTGAATCTGCCAAAGCGCTTCAGTCTGCCATGAGAAAAGCCGGCTATCCGCAGGCCTTCGTGGCTGCATTTAAAAATAATACAAGATCACTGGATCTTAACCTTTTCAGATAGTAAAACAGGATTGTATTTACTGCAAAACAAACAGATCTGTCAGGGATTCTGCTGCAAACTCTCCCTTGCGTACCTCAGATGAACGCTGCTGAGCTCGCATAGTCCCATATTCTTAACAAACTCCTGGCCATCGCCTATAATATAACTCAGGAAGGCCAGAACTGCAGGATTTCCGGGTGTACCAAGAGATCCGATTGTAAGTTCCCTGCATAGGTTTTCAGGATATATTCCGAGCCAGACGCTCCTGTGGGCTGTCTCAAGGTCTTTGAACGGGGCTTCTGTCCTTCCTATTTTATTATCGAAATCGAGATCAAAAGGTAATATCTGAATGTGCTCCGTCCGCTTCCCCGAGGGAGCTTCGAATGCAAAGGACAGATTACAATAGCCAATAGCCATAGTATTTTTCGCGACCTTACTGATCATTTCCATATCACCGGTCACACCTGCACCTTTCAGATCGGAAGCTTTCCTGTAGCAGAAATCAGCCAGGACATCAGAAGCACCTGATTCGTCAGCCCTGATAAAAACGGCCGGCTTTTCGTTCCCGGAAGTATCCAGCAAGGTTCCCCATGAAGGTGTTTCAGTACCGGTAAAAAGTTGCTGTATCTCATCAGGGCTCAGTCCCTGGTTCATCAGCCTCGGCAGATAAGGATTCTTATCATTTACGATTATCGCAACTCCATCTTTTGCAACCGGCATCAGCCATATTCCTGAATCTTTTTCATCATCCGTAAGCGGACGTGAGATCATGGCGAGATCGACCTTTTTATCTATAAGATCGGCTATCCCCTGCCCGGTCCCTGTTTCAACGACCGTTATTTTCACATCCTGGTGAAGAGTCATAAATCCTTCTGCCCATTTCTTCATAAGAGGTGAAAGGGCAAATGCTCCGCTGATTGTGAATTCCCCGGAAATAATCTCTTCGGGAACAGCATCGGAGTTGTTTTCCGCTGTACCAGATTTGCGTGATTTACAGCCAAATATGACAATAACTGTCAGAAGCAGTATAAGTATCTTTTTCATCAGTATATAATTTTTATTTTAATGGCCTGATGGAACCCACATGTCTGAAAATTATATACATAAGTGTTTGTTTAGGTAATACATGTGGGTTTCAAGGTTATTTTTTCTTAAAGTTACGAATTTATCTGTTTCAACTTTAATGATTCATAACCTTTGTGCTCTTCGTGTGAACTTTGTGCTCTTCTATATAACTCACCCCTAAATCCCCCAAGGGGGACTTTTGAGTCTGAGCGCCCCCCTGGGGGCAAGGGGTGGCAAGAAGGGCAGGAGTTATTATAGTTGATGTTCCTGAGTTCTCTAAGGTGGTACACTTTGTGGTTAAATAAAATTAATTCCTTACCATATAGCTGGGACCTGTTAATTTTTATTCAGGTTACCGTCGAATTTAAGGACCTGTCCTTTTCTTGTATCTGCTTTAAATGTATTGTTTCCATATCTTAATGACAGCGGAAATCCGGCATGTGACCTTACTTTCAGGAAAACAAGTTTGCCCTGCTTCCACTCAAAATCGAGTTCAAATCCTCCCCTGGCCCGTATTCCTTCTATTCTTCCTTCAGGTATATCAGATGGCAAAGCCGGCAGGATGTCGATTGATGACAGATGACTTTGAAGCAGCATTTCGGCAATACCGGCAGCTCCACCAAAATTTCCATCTATCTGGAAGGGCGGATGGGCATCGAACAGGTTCGGATAAGAACCTCCACCCGAAGAGCCGCCTCCCGATGCTTTAGCATTCGTCTGTCCTGCGGGTCTAAGCAGCATCCTTACCATTTTCCAGGCATGATCGCCGTCGAGGAATCTGGCCCAGAAATTTATCTTCCAGGCAAGGCTCCAGCCTGTACCCTCATCACCACGGGCTATAAGAGATCTCTTTGCTGCCTCCATAAGTTCGCGGTTTTCATCATAACTGATCTCCTTTCCCGGGTGAACGCCCCATAGGTGTGAGACATGCCGGTGTTTGTTATCCGGATCATCTGTATCATACATCCATTCCTGAAGCTGGCCAAATCTCCCGATCCGGTACGGAGCGATTCGTGGAAGGATCTCTCTCAGAGTATCAGCAAAAGTCTTATCCGTGCCCAGAACAGCTGATGCCTCAATACATGCCTTGAACAGGCTTTTTATAATCTGATGGTCCATTGTCGGCCCATAAACCAGACCACCATTCTCCGGTGAATTTGAAGGTGAAGAAACCAGCCATCCTGTTTCAGGATCAGTGACAAGAAAATCAACATAAAATCTGGCAGCACTTTTCATCACAGGCCAGGCTCTGCGGGAAAGAAAGGATTTGTCGCGGCTGTAGAGAAAATGTTCCCAGAAATGATGCGCGAGCCATCCGCTTCCGCTTACCCAGATACCATGATCAGAAGCATTAATTGGAGCGGCACCCCTCCAGAGATCAGTATTATGATGAAGCACCCACCCCCGGGCATTGTAATGATCATGGGCAACCTTAGAGCCTGCAGGAACAACCTCTTCTATCATCCTGAAAAGAGCATCATGGCATTCTGCAATATTAAGGACTTCCACAGGCCAGTAATTCATTTCAGTATTTATGTTTACAGTGTATTTGCTGTCCCAGGAAGGATTTAGCTTATCATTCCATATACCCTGAAGATTGGCCGGATATGTACCCTCGCGGCTTGAAGCAAGCATCAGGTAACGGCCATACTGGACATAAAGTGCGGCCAGGGAATTGTCCATCGCCTCAGGAATCCTTGAAATCCTCAGGTTTGTCGGAAGGTTTTCAGTGTCTGAAGAACCCAGAAGAATTGAAAATCTGTTGAAATATTTCTGATAATCAGCAATATGAGCCTTCCTGACCTGGTTAAACGATCTGTTGCCGAGATCGGACAGATATGTGATGCATCTGGCTTCCGGATCGCCTGATACATCTTTCGGATCAATAAAATTTGTTGCGGCAGCAAGCCAGAGTACTACACGGTCTGCCTTTTCAATATGGAGAACCTTATCCCTTGCGGTAACACTTCCTCCATCGGCTCTCACTTTAACCATGGCTGTTCCCTTAAGGACACCATCCTTAACCGCTACATTCATTTCGATGATGCCATCATCAGTAGTCACTACAGAGAACCCTTCATGTGGTGATTTAAGCATTATATCAAAGGTCAGCGCCTTTTTCCTGCCTGCAGTCAGGTTCACCGCAATAATATTATCAGGATAACTTGCTATATATTCCCTCGAAAAAGGTATATCCCCCGCAATATAAGAGGTCCGGCATACGGCACTGGAAATATCCAGTTCTCTCCGGTATGAGGTAACAGTCTCATGATCAGGGAAGCTCAGCAGTATATCTCCGAAAGGCTGATATTTCTGCTGGCGCAGAGGAACGCTCATAAATTCCCTGAGAGCAAGTTCCTCGGCTTCGTCCTGTTTGCCCTGCCACAAAAGTTCCCTTATTGTCTTCAACGATTTATATGCACCTTCATGAGAATAATCATGCGGCATACCTGCCCACAGGGTTTCCTCATTGAACTGGATCCTGTCAACAGCAGGCCCGCCGAAAATCATTGCCCCCAGCCTTCCGTTACCTATGGGAAGAGCCTCTTCCCATGAAGAGGCAGCATGCTCATACCAGAGCTTTAAATCATTGCCAGTCTGTGAATTGCCGGAAGCAGTCACAAATATCATCACCAGCAGCAAAAGGATATACCTGATTTTCTTCATCCGAAGAATTATTTTAAAGGTTATAAATAATTAGAGCTAAGATACGAACTAAACTCAAAATGTTTTTTCAATAAAATGCAACATTTCATATTTATTAAAGTCTTTAATCCGGAATGAACTGAATAATCATATAATAAGGAAGGCCATGAAAAATATTAAGGAATTATCGCTTTTATTAATCTGTCTGACAATCACTGCGTGTGTTGATGCGCAGTTCCGGAGAACTGTATATGGCAACGGAAAGGTGGTAACCGAAGAGAGAACGCCGCTTCAGGCAACCGGAGTAAGAGTAAGCACCGGTATCGATGTTTATCTTAGCCAGGGCGACAAGCTTAACCTGGTTGTAGAGGCGGATGAGAACCTGCATGATTACATAATCACGGAAGTCAAGAACGGAATACTCGATGTCTATACAGATGCCAATATCCGTGGTGCTGAAAAGAAAAGAGTCTATGTCACGCTTAAGACTATCAACACTGTCAGTACCTCGAGTGCAGGAGATATAATCGGTGAATCGCCGGTTGAGACAGATAATCTGAAGATCTCAGCCAGCAGC
>JAKQPD010000382.1 GCA_029564935.1 Bacteroidota bacterium | reverse complement strand
GATCGGCAGAATACATGAAGAACAATTTTGCAGGGGTGGAAGATTTTTGCCGGGTGAATAATTCCAATGCCCTTAAGATAAGGATAGATAATGAAGATTATTTTGATAATCCGAAGATTATCGGGGCGTCAGAGAATTTCTTCAGATTTTTTTCATACAGGCTTCTGACAAATAACCCGGGAACAGCACTGGAAGCCAATAACAGTTTGGTCATCTCAACTGAGATCGCAAAAAAATACTTTGGTAATCAAGATCCGGTCGGAAGGATTATTACCCTGGTTTACCGGAATAAACCGGATGATATGACAGTAACTGGTATATTCGAAAAGCCTGTTGAAAATACCCAGATCAATTTCGATATGGTTCGCCTCATAGCTGATGTCGACAGCCGCTGTTATATAATGTTGGGCGAAAATACCGATCAGGTGGAAATGGAAAAACTCTTTACAGGAAAGAAGGAAACTATTCCTGTTATTCATACCGGAGTACCCGGCCAATATTACCTTGAGCCCCTGAGACTCGCGTACTTCGATACAACGCGTCGTATGACTATTGAGAATAGCCGTGACAGAAGAGATCTGTGGATTGCCATGATTATCGGACTTATGATAATTGGAGTCGCAATATTTAACTATCTGGCAATACTGGCGAACAAATTTCACAGGAAAACAAAAGAGCTTTATCTGCGTAGAATAAATGGCAGTTCACTGCAAAACCTGATTTTCAGGTTTCTTGTGGAAAATTCAATTATTGTTGTATTTTCTTTCATCGTTGGACTGTCCCTGATGAATGAGGGATTGCAATTCTTTAACAACCTGACAGGGAGTATTATCAACAGAGCATTCATTATTAAACCCGGGCAAATTGCAATTCTGGTAGCAGTACTGTCATTTTTAATACTGTTCACTTTCTTCTTTACATTATATCTTATCCGGTCAAATCTCGGATTAAATCTTTTAAAAACAGATCAGGATCATAAAATTACGACCATTCAGATTCCTGTTTTTAATGTCCTTCAGCTGGAGAGCTCAATGGCACTCATTATTTGTTCTATTGTCATTGTCCGGCAAATGAATTTTATAACAAACAAACAGATCGGGTTGGATAAAGAGGTGATAGAGGTAAAAATTCCTGCACAGTATAAAGAAAAAGCAGGAGTATTTAAGGAGGAACTGAAGAAATTCGGTTCTGTGAAAAATATTTCAGTGGTCAGGGCTTCTCCGCTTCTCGAACATTTCCTGCTGGCATTAAAATATGAGGAGAATGGAGTTGAAAAGCAATATTCTCCTGCAGGATTCAGTGGAGATGAAAATTACCTTTCGGTACTTGGAATTAAACTTGTTGCCGGAGATGATTTCTCTGAAACCCTTTCTGCAAACACCAATAAGTGCCTTATCAATGAATCATTTGCCAGTCTTTTCAAGGATCAGGATCTGGTGGGTAAGGGAATTCCCGGGATGGAAGATAAAATCATTGCAGGGATAGTTAAAGATTTTCATTATTCAGATCTCAAATCTTTCGTGGAACCGGCATTTATTTCATTCGATACCAAAGGTGGTCATCTTTTGGTGAAAGCATCAGATAACCAATTATCTCAGGCAAGAGAGGCAATTTCATCTGTCTGGCACAAACTGATCCCCGATTACCCTGAAAATACAGAGTCGGTAGGTGACCGCTATGAATGGTATCACAGGGAGAATGTCAATTTTAAAATGCTGATCACAACCTGTGCAATAATAAGTCTCTTCCTGTCAATGATCGGCCTCTTTGCAGTATCATACCAGAAGACACATGCCCGTACTAAAGAAATAGGTATAAGGAAAATCAATGGCGCAAAGATCTTTGATATCCTCAAAATGATCAATTCAGATTTCTTCAGATGGACGATAATTGCGTTTTTCATTGCTGTCCCTGCTGCTTTTTATGCGATGTATAAATGGCTTGAAGACTATGCTTTTAAAACAGATTTAAGCTGGTGGATTTTTGCTCTGTCGGGCTTACTGGTGCTTACAGTCTCCCTGCTGACTGTCAGCTGGCAAAGCTGGCGGGCGGCAACAATAAATCCGGTTGAGGCACTGAGATACGAGTGACGGAAAACAGACAGGATGAACATCCTCAATGAACAATTTAACATGCAATTAAACTAATAAAAACCTTTCAAAATCAATGATATGAACGGCCAATATTTAAAAATTGCCATCCGAAGGATTATCAGAAACTACAAATCTAATTTACTGATATTTTTCGGACTGATACTGGGATTTACAAGCTGCTTAATAATCTATACTAAAATTACTTATGAACTAAGCTTTGACAGTTCGCATACCCAAAGCAGGAACACTTACAGGATCGTCAGGGTTACCTCCGGTCTGGAGTATACTGATGGCGGCCTGGAGTACAGAACCGGTGTATATTTCGGACTCCCAGGAGAAGTGAGGAAAAGTGTCCCTGAAATCAGCAATGTGGTTTCGGTTTTTTATCTGTATGGCCAGAAAATAATCCTTCCGGCGAAAGAAAATGAGAAAGAAAAAGCATTTGATATCGATGATGGAGTTGTTTTTACCGAGCCATCGTTTTTCGAAATATTTGATTTTGGAGATAAAGGGATAAAATGGATTTCCGGAAGCGGCAAACAGGTACTTAATGAACCGTTTACTTCAATTATTACAGAGGAAATCGCACATAAACTTTTTGCTGATCAGGATCCCCTTGGTC
This sequence comes from Bacteroidota bacterium, assembly GCA_029564935.1. GTDB lineage: Bacteria > Bacteroidota > Bacteroidia > Bacteroidales > VadinHA17 > LD21. The sequence continues at coordinate 3,727 of JAKQPD010000382.1, read as the reverse complement.
AGGATTTTATACTCTTCGGTTCAAAATTCAGAATTGAAGGTGTCATCGGGGATCTCCCGGAAAACTCCGATTTCCCCTTTAAAGTAATTCTGTCATTACCCACCTTTACCGAAAAGATGAATCCGGGAGCTGAAAATGACTGGGGGAGTTTGTCTGATAATTATCAATGTTATATTGTTTTGAACAACAGGAGCCAGGTTGCGACTGTTGAGAAGAAATTCAAAGAAATCTATAGCCCTCACGCAGACGGAGATTATGCTGAACGGAGGCAATTTAAATTACAGCAACTTTCACAGGTACACAAGGACGGCAAATTCGGTAATTATAATAACAGAACAGTAAGTAATGGGTTACTTTACGCGATTACAATTGTCGGGATTTTTATTTTTCTCATAGCCTGCTTTAATTACAGTAACTTTTTCCTTGCAGAATCGGTCAGACAGAAGAAACAGATTGCACTGAACCTGATCCTGGGCACAAAACCTATAAATGTCTTTTTTCAGTTTTTTACAGAATCTTTGCTTGTTAATATGTTTGCACTTCTGATCAGTCTTCAGCTAGCCTATTCATTTATAAGAAATTTTAATGCTTTCATAGATATTCCCGGCGATTACACTCCGGGCACAGGCATTACCGCTCTTTTCTTTATTCTGTTTCTACTTATTGCAGGAAGCGCAATTTCGGTCGTTTTCCCGGTACTTAACCTGAAATTAAAATCCCTATCTTCCATGCTTAAAGGAAGTGACTCAGGCTATTCCGGCGGAAGAAATTTGTTCGGAAAGGGAAGTATCATTCTTCAGTTCATTGTTGCACAATCGGTTATTATCGCCACATTCTTTATTATTAAACAGATATATTTCATTAACCATAAGGAACTGGGTTACGATACCGAAAATGTCATTTTCGCGAGATTGCCCGGGAATTCGGCTGTCAGGCTTACTGCTCTTAAAAGTGAATTGCTTTCCCTTCCTTCAACAGCAGGGGTGAGTTTCAGTTCAGTTTTACCGGCTGAAGCGCAGTCGTGGACCTCTTTCGGAGTTCTTGCCGGTGATGAGGTGAAACCGATTGATGCTGAAATTAAATCTGTTGATACTTCATATATTGATATTTATTCTTTTACCCTGCTTGCCGGAAATAATTTCTCTTCAACAGATACGGCAAATACAATCCTGGTGAACAGGGAGTTCCTGAGAGAAACAGGTATAAAAACTGCTGAAGAAGCTGTCGGTCTTGTTATCAGGGGACCGGCAGGAAACCGTATGATAATAAAAGGTGTGGTTGAAGATTTTCATTCAGGCTCCTTGCATGATGAGATCCGCCCATGTGTTTTTACCAGCAGCCCTGTCAGTTTCAGGACTGTAAATATCAGGCTGTCGTATCCTGAGGATAATGGTGAAAAAAGGGGAAATATTATTTCCGGAGATATCAGCAGGATCAATGACATATGGGAAAAGATCTTTCCCGGTGAGCCTTTCCCTTATATGTTCCTGAACGAAAGAATAGCCGGTTATTACAAATCGGATCAGAAAGCTCTTAACCTGTTTCTGCTTTTTGCAGCTATTACTATCTTTCTCTGCATTCTGGGCATCCTTGGGCTTTCATTAAGCATGAATGAAAGGAGGACCAAAGAAATCGGACTTCGCAAAGTAAACGGAGCCACTGTATATGAGATTATCGGGTTACTCAACAGGGATTTTATTAAATGGGTCATTATTGCATATCTGATTGCACTTCCGGTTGCCTGGTTTGCAATTAATAAATGGCTTCAGAATTTTGCATACAGGACGGAATTAAGCTGGTGGGTATTTTTATTATCGGGATTGCTTGCCCTGATAATAGCTGCTGTCACGGTCAGCCTCCAGAGCTGGCGGGCGGCGACAAGAAATCCTGTCGAGGCATTGCGGTATGAATAATTTTTTTACCTAAATTTATAGTCAAAACAGATTAAATGGTAAGAAACTACCTGAAAACAGCTCTCCGGTTCCTGAAATATAATAAGGTATTTGCAGGGATCAACATAATGGGACTTTCAATAGCATTGGCTGCTTCGTTCATAATTTTACTATATGTGATCAATGAACTCAGCTATGAATCATGTCATAAAAACAGGAAAAATGTATACAGGGTACTCAATTATTATAAGGAATTCAAGCAGATTATGGCAGGGACCCCTTATGTTCTTGCCTCGACTCTTAAGGATGAGTATCCCCAGGTTAAGAAAGCCTGCACAGTCCGGCCAGTCAGTTTAATATTTAAAATTAAGGAGAAGTCGGTTGCTGTAAGGCCGGCTATGGCGGCAAGCCCTGACATCTTTGACATTTTTACAATCCCGCTTATTGAAGGAGCACCGGGTCAGAACCTGCTTGAGGAGAAAAATTCTGTAGTACTTTCCAGGGAACTTGCTGAAAGATTTTTTCCCGGGGAGAATCCGGTTGGTAAAGAAATGGCAGGGATCATTAACAACAAGGAAAACCTGTTCATAGTAAAAGGTGTTTTCGAAGATATACAAGTCAATTCAATATTAAAGGCTCAATGTTTTATCAGCAGCTGGTGGACACTTGCACCGATCAATGAAACATTCAAAGTTTCAAATGCAGATGTGAACTGGACGTTTGACTTCTGGAACACCTGGATCCTTCTTACTGATGGTACTGATCCGGATGAATTCGAAAAACAGTTCAGGGCATTTGAGAAAAAAAATATAAGCGAAAATCCTACCGTGGAATATTCACTACAAAACCTCTCAGATGTCTACCTTGATTCTGAGAATGTGGCAAACACCGGATTGAAAGGAAATATTAAGAATGTGAGGTTGTTCTCTTTAATTGCTTTCCTGATTGTTCTGGTCGCCGCAATGAATTATATAATTCTGGCCACTGCAGTCTCATCATCAAGAGGCAGGGAAATTGGGATCAGAAAAACCTTTGGAGCCTATAACAACAATATTAAAAAACAACTGCTCAGCGAATCAATCCTGCTCGTATTGCTCGTCCTCCCCGTTGCTCTTGTTCTTGCCGGAATTGCTCTCCCTGCAGCCGGAAAACTTTTCCAGAAAGATCTGTATATTATTCCTTCAAATATATGGATCTATGTCATGGTATACCTGGGTGTTACAATATTAATAGGCTTTTTTTCAGGACTATATACATCGTCCTACCTGTCGCGCCTGGAAGTACTGAATATTCTGAAAAATCCTGTACAGACAGGCAAAAAACGGCAGCTTGTCAGATCAGCCCTGATGATACTTCAGCTCGTTATCTTCTGTACTTTCATTTCCAGCACGCTGATAATCCGTTCGCAGTATAATTATGCACTTAATAAGGATACCGGCCACTATACCAAAGATATCCTGATGGTGGAGCTTGGCAGGAACTTCAGGGGGTATTCATCATTTATTAACAGTATAAAATCGAATCCGAATATAATTATGGCTGCAGGGGTTATGACCGGACTTCCTATGCAGGGATCGATGTCAACAATGCAGAGTAATTTCCAGAATCCGGAGACAAAGATCAAGGTTGAGGGTCTGGCAGTCGATTATAATTTTTTAAAGACAATGGGAATACCGGTCATAAAAGGCCGTGAATTCTCGGAAGAGTTCGGAAGCGATCTGACTCAGTCTGTAATTCTGAATGAAACAGCGGTGAAAGCTCTTGGAATTTCCGATCCCATAGGGCAAAAACTTGGAGAAAGTAATATTATAGGTGTTGTAAAAGATTTTAATCTT
>JAKQPD010000376.1 GCA_029564935.1 Bacteroidota bacterium | reverse complement strand
CGGGAGAACATCGGAAGTGATATTTTGTCTTCACTGTCGAGGAACATGAACCTGAGCTCCGTTTCCCCTTTGTTTTCACTTATGAGCTGTTTAAGTTCACTGATCATCTCGTGATCTATATTTGCAGGGTCGATCTTAAGTGTAACACTCTTAACCAGTTCATCCTTAACGCTCGACAACAGATATATCTTCCTTATGCTGAACTCAAGTTCATCCTCCCTGAATTTTCTTTTCTGAACTTTACCTTTAATAAGAAGGTAATAGCCGGTTGTAAAGTATTTGCTGTTATCAATATAATCCTTATCAAAAAGTATGAACCTGAATGAATCTGTATAATCCTGAAGGGTCATTGAGCCGTAAGGCTTGTTATTCTTGCTTATTCCGTTTTTGGTATCTGTCACCATTCCTGCAATTGTCACTTCCCTGTCGAGGTAGTTTTGAAGATTCTGGAGATCGGCCAGGGTAGCTGTTGTGAAAGTATTTATTTCAAGGCGGAAATCATCAAGGGGATGGGAAGACAGGTAAATACCTATAACTTCTTTTTCCCTGTTAAGTTTTTCGAGCTTTGGCCAGTCGGAGCATGATGAGGGTTCAGGTTTCACAAGATCGAATCCGCCCGATTCACCGAAGAGTGTCTGACTGCTTGTCTGTCTGATAGTTTTTGCATTATTGCCGTACCGTATCAGGCTTTCGATAAAGCTGAAGCCTTTTGAATCGAGTGCAAAGTACTGTGCGCGTGAAATGTTTTCAAAGCAGTCGAACGCGCCGGCAACGGCCATCGCTTCGAGGTTCTTCTTGTTCAGGGAATTGAGGTTCACTCTTTCCACAAGGTCATAAATATCCTTATATATTCCTCCTTTCTCTCTTTCCTCAATCAGCTGTATCACTGCATTTTCCCCGACACCTTTTATTGCGCCGAGACCAAAACGGATATTTCCAGCCTTGTTGACTGTAAAGTTCACATTACTTTCATTTACGTCCGGTCCGAGAACCTCCATCCCCATACGTCTGGTCTCGTCCATGAAAGTGGTTATCTTTTTGATATCACTTATGTTACGGCTGAGGACAGCTGCCATGAATTCAGCCGGGAAGTGAGCTTTAAGGTAGCCTGTCTGATATGCCACCAGAGCATAACAGGTCGAATGGGATTTGTTGAAAGCATACTCAGCGAAGGATTCCCAGTCGGACCAGATCTTCTCAACGGTTTGGTTATCATAACCGTTTTTCAGACAACCTTCAAGGAACTTGACCTTCATTTCATCCATTATGGATCGTTTTTTCTTTCCCATTGCCTTCCGGAGAGTATCGGCTTCTCCCTTGGTGAATCCTCCGAGTGCCTGGGATAAAAGCATAACCTGTTCCTGGTAGACTGTAATTCCGTATGAGTCATTCAGATATTTTTCCATCACCGGCAGGGTATATTCGACCTTCTTGTCGGAATGTTTCCTCTTGATGAATTCCGGGATATATTGCATCGGACCCGGTCTGTAAAGGGCGTTCATTGCAATCAGATCCTCAAACCTGTTTGGTCTGAGCTCTTTCAGATATCTTTTCATCCCGGTTGATTCAAACTGGAATATTGCTGTCGTTTCACCATTGCTGAAAAGTTCATAAGTCTCCTTATCATCCAGCGGTATTGAATCAATATCTATTGTTATTCCCTTCGATTTCCTTATATTCTCAATTGCATCCCTGATAATTGAAAGGGTTTTAAGTCCCAGAAAATCCATCTTGAGCAGGCCTACAGCCTGAACATGGCTTCCGTCGTACTGGGTTACTGCAAGTTCGGCATCTTTGGCAGTGCACAGAGGGATGTAATTGTCAAGCGGTTCTTTACTTATAATGACTCCGCAGGCATGGACTCCGGTCTGTCTTATTGATCCTTCCAGTACTTCGGCATATTTCAGGGTCTGGGAAATAAGCTTGTTTGATGATTCCCTTTCTTTTGAGAGTTCCGGCACCTCGTTGTAAGCCTGTAAAAGGGTTGTCCCCGGTTTTTCGGGAATGAGCTTGGCCAGACGGTCTGCATCAGGAAGCGGTAGTTTTTGAACTCTTGCTACATCCCTTATGGCCATTTTTGCAGCCATAGATCCGAAAGTAATTATATGAGCTACTTTGTCGCGGCCATATTTATTTACAACATATTTCAATACAGCTTCTCTTCCGTCTTCATCAAAATCAATATCGATATCAGGCATCGATGTTCTGTCAACATTAAGGAATCTCTCAAACAGCAGGCCGTACTTTATAGGATCAATATCAGTGATCCTGAGACAGTAAGCTACAGCTGACCCGGCCGCAGAACCTCGTCCCGGCCCAACCGACACGCCCATTTCCCTGGCAGCCCTGAGAAAGTCCTGAACTATAAGGAAATATCCCGGGAAGCCCATCTTGGCTATGGTGACCAGCTCGAAATCTATCCTTTCCCTTTGTTCCGGCGTCAGATCTCCCCATCTTTCCTTCGCTCCCTTATATGTAAGATATCTGAGGTACTCATCCTTGTCCTTATAACCCTCGGGCAGATCGAAATCAGGCATTATCGGATCATGATCGAGCTTGTATTTTTCAACCTTGGCAATTATTTCTGCAACATTATCAATGGCTTCGGGAATATCGCTAAAGATCTTTCTCATTTCTTCTTCAGATTTCAGATACTCCTGCTTCGAGTACCTTAACCTGTCCGGATCATCGATATCTTTTGCGGTATTAATACATATCAGCCTGTCATGAGCCTCGGCATCTTCGGCATTTATGAAGTGGACATCATTGGTGGCAATAATCTTAACGTCATATCTGGCCGACAGTTTTTTTATTTCTTCAATAGCTCTCTGCTGAAGGGGAAAAACCTTCATGTCGGCCTCAGGGTCATAAGTTTCATGCCTCTGTATTTCGAGATAAAAATCCTTTCCGAAGATGTCGAGATAGCTTCTGAGTGCAGCTTCCGCACCTTCAGTTGTACCGTTAAGTATCTCATCGGGTATCTCACCTGCCAGGCAGGCTGAGGAAGCAATAAGACCTTCACTGTATTGGGCAAGCAACTCTTTGTCGATCCGCGGTTTGTAGTAAAAGCCTTTTATCCATGCAAGTGATATAAGCTTTATAAGATTCTTATAACCTTTGAGGTTCTTTGCCAGGAGTATCAGGTGATCACCCGAACGATCCTCCTTTCCTGTAACATCGGCAATGGATCTTTTTGCCACATATATTTCACAGCCGATTATTGGTTTGATCCCCTTTTTTACAGCTGTGTTATGAAATTCCTTGACTCCAAACATATTACCGTGGTCAGTTATTGCAACTGCCTCCATGCCGAGCGATTTTACCTTATCAATGAGAAGAGGAATGCTTGATGCACCATCAAGGATAGAGTACTGGGTATGAACGTGTAAGTGAGCGAAGGCTGCCATATATCTGGAGATTTGGGATGATTGACCGGTAACAAAATTATGCAAAATTGAATTAAGACTGGTTCAATAATCATCTGTGTTGATAAAAAACCGGCGACTCATATTAACAGTTCATAAACCGGGAAATGCAATCTGCAA
>JAKQPD010000441.1 GCA_029564935.1 Bacteroidota bacterium | reverse complement strand
GCGTATTAAAAGCCTGCCCCTGGTTCTTTTTGCCCCGCGTGGACTGATCACCATCCTTCTCTTCCTCAGTATTCCTGCTGCATACATGATCCCCGAGATAAACACCGAAGTCATTACACTGGTGATTCTTATGACACTCCTCGCAATGATGCTGGGCAATATAATCTCTCCACGAAAGGCTAAAAGGGTAGTATCAGCCGCTAAAACAGATCCTCAGGAAACTGATATTGAAAACCAGGCACATAATAATCTCCCGGAGGAAATAAAATAAATATGGTTTTCATATCACCTGCTCCTTTGGGTGGGAGTGAGCGCGCGGCCTTTTATCCTGCCTGAGCCAGCCGGCACGGGCTGAGAGGTCATTTGGGAGAATGGACAAAAGCAGCTTGTCCAATATGAGTAACGGCATATTAGAAAGAGACAGGGGATGTTGTCATCCCCTGCCATATCACGTATAAAAGGTATCACGTTTCTGTGACACATGAACGGCAGGAACACCTGCCTGTTCCCTCTGAAGGTTATTCCCGTCAGAACTTAAAGCCCAGTGAGAGGAAAATATTTGTATTCTTTATTGAATTGTCCTCCTTTTCGCGATAGATGTTTTTCAAGCCCATATCCATGCCAATTTTTGCCTCAAATCCATGTAGCTCGCAACCGATAGCCAGACCGGCGCCGAAATCAAACGGGGTAAGCAACCCATCTTCTTTGAAAAGGATATAGGTTTCATTAAAACCTATTTCCATTTCTTCTGTCATTATATCAAGACCCTTTCTCCGCTCCTTCTTAGCTTCCGTTGTAACATCCCCAGTAAATGAGAGGTCGTAGTGCACCTTAAATGCTTCCGTCACGCCGTATGCTATATAAGGGCCAGCTGAAAAGGTTATACTGGAAACCACGTCTAATGGTAATTTGTAAACAGCATGCAGCGGCATCTCAACATATCCCAGCCTGGGAGTCACGTAAATCTTATAGTTAGCACGACCGTCCCCGACTTTAGTTTCCATTTTTATAAACTGAAATTTGCTTCCCTTTTCACTATAGAGAATGGCAGTTTGTATGCCAATGCTGGGTGAGAACATGTATTCGGCGATTATTCCTCCATGGAATCCGATTTTTTCATTTTTTCTCTCCTTCCAATAATTGTTATCCGTAATAACATTGGAGAGGTTACCTCCAATCCTGAGGCCTGCTTTAAATTGCGCATTCGCGACAGTTGCGCCTGCTAAAAAAACAAGTGTGATGATCAGTTTTGAAGTTGTTTTCATCTCATAATTGTTTTTAAAAGTGAGTTGTTTACTTTTATGTAATGTTAAAAAAACGTTTTCTGGCAATTGACACGCCCGTGTAAATTAAATCTGAACTTTCCTGCCAGGTTGCTTTTACCACATCCTGATTCCGGTGCACGGGGTAATATTATACCAACCGATACATTATTCCGGGCACCTGTTTGTTTTTTATTGATCATAATCCCGCTCCCCCCCACGTGTTTCAGACATCACAACAATGGGCAAATCTCCGTATAGGACATGAGATTTCATCTGCTCCCAAATTCATGATCAAACCATACTCTGGCTTCATTCTTCCTTAATGGTTTGCCATGAGCTGCAATATCTTTACACTTCTTAACAACGCAAAAAGGACAGTTTTATTTAACAATCTCCAATTACCTTCCTGTCTTCCGCACTTTTTCGGGACACCCATGTAAGTCATTGTAAATCAATATATGATTATAAATTTTGGGTGTCCCGAAATAACGAAATATGTGTGTCCACACCAGGCCGAATAACTCCGGAAGTGCTGCTATTCAGATAATTAGCAAGACCATAAGGCAATATTAGTTGGTCAAAAGCTATGGTTTCGCCACCACATGGCAGACAACAGATAGTTTAATCCCAAAGGCCCTGCAGGAAATAGATTGTTTGGTCCAAAAGGTCCGGCAGCAGGCAGATTTCCTCTCCAGGCTGCAGGATCTCTTCCCCCCCTGAGACTGATCAGATGATAAGGAGCGTCTTATCTGCCCTGGCAAGCTGAATTTGCTCCATCACTGCCTGACCATAAACGGCAGCCCGGCGAGAAGACCCATGAGCAAGTCATCACAGGGACTTCATCTGTTAAATGAATTATGATAATCTGTTACTTCCCGTCAGGATAGATAATCTATTCAAGTCCGGTCAGGAGCATCCTGTTCGTCAGTTTACCTTTTGCATCGTATGTTTCCGATTTCACCACACCTATACCTTTGCCAATCCATGTGATACCTGTGGCCTGCTGTGTTCCGATGAGCAGATAATCAGCTTCTATAGTTTGGATAATCTTAAAGCACACGAATTTCCCAATGGGTGTATCCACGCTTTCTGCGCGTATTGCCCGGCGGTTGTAGATATGGAAAACCAGTGGTGGCAAATCAGCAGCATCGCTCCCATCACTTATTCTCATTTTAAAGGTTGCTTCCGCATCAGGCAGTATCTGTCCGGGTGAAAGTTTGGAGGGGATAATCATGTCATTACCGGACATATTTGCGTCAATTTCAGCATTCTCCAGCCCTTGCAATGGCATCATTTCAAGAAGGTTCACGTGAAAATTGCCGTTTTTGTAGCACAATGAAACGGTAGCCGTGTTTTGCACCTTGCCCTTGCTGTCAGTCTGCATGCCTGAAACTACCGCTTCCACACTGTTGCCTGACCGTGTTATTTCTATAACCTCCTGTTTATTATATCCCTGTATTTTCCCGTTACCGTTATAAACCGTGTACTCTATCCTGGCACCTTTTTTCAGAGCGTAATAGGGCTCGTTATTATCCCAGTCGGAACTGTTTTCTGCCGGCTCGCCAGTATCAGGCGGTTCAACAACAGGGGCGCGCGAACCGGATTCTTTCCGCTCTTTCCTGATACTCTCTTCAGTTTTATCAAAAGCACGATCCACGGCCTCGTCAACTTTCTCTTCCACTTTCTTTTCCACCTTACGCTTAGCCGCTTCCTCAGCCTTTTCTCCCAAACGTTTCATCCAGGCTTGGGCTCCTGCGTCACTGATATTTCCAATAGCGAAAAACAGTGTCAGAATGATAGTCAGTCCTGTTGTTTTCATTTTTGTCTGATCGATGTATTTGTTTATACTACAAAGGTTCAGTATGTTTTTAAATTATTGCTCGCAACTACCTGATTATCAGAATTGATTCTTTTCCCCTCAAAATGAGCACTCTAATTTATTTATTAATTGCCTATTAACAAAAAAATAGCAGCCTGTTATACTAAAAACAGGCTGATAAAGATAGAGTTAAAAAGGCTTTTTTGACAGACAAACCTAACTATACTGTTTTTATC
>JAKQPD010000359.1 GCA_029564935.1 Bacteroidota bacterium | reverse complement strand
AAACTTATGACCGGCAAAATAAAAGTCTGGTAGCCTTAGAAAACCACCCCTCCAGACCATTTATATTTCTTCACATCAGATGATTTTATGGTCTGGTCGGCCCTCCTTGAAAAAAGGAAGGGAAACTATTGTCCCCAATATTCCTTAGTTGACGGCTGTGCCCTTTGGAGGGGCAAGCCTAATGGAGCACAAATTATGCTGGTACTGGTTTCTACAAACAGTTCACTTCCCGCCTTAGGCAGGACAGGCACTACGGAGTTTGAATTACAGAAGTCCCGCAGGGACGTTCTGTTTTTAGAAATGAACCATGAATAAACAATTGAGCCCCGGAGGGGCGACCTGTTGCAAATGTTTCATAATCCTGATCTGCCTCCTAACCTCCAATATGACATTAGTAAGTATCAGTATTTCAATATTTCTCCTTGGGCTATTTAGGGGTAAACGATTACTGTAGGATTTTCAAACAGCCTCTGAAACCAACGGCATTTTAGACAACGGCATTAACCATAATGATTGCTTTGTGACGTTAAATGTGATATGTCGCGGGTGGAATAGATTAAATTCCTGCCTGTCCGGAGGGATTCTTCGCTTCACTTCGTTCCGCTCAGAATGACAGGCTTTTACATAGATGGAGGGGAGGGAAGCCGGGGCGTTTTGCCCTGGCGTTTCTCAATGAACCTGATTTTATTCAAAACGCCCCGGCTTCTCTCCCCTTATGATCTCCGGTTCTGTTGTCATTTCGAGCGAAGCGAGAAATCTGTTGCGAATTGCGTTACTTCCTGAAATTGAAAAAAGTGAAGCAAATTCAAATTGTAATAAAGCGTCTCAGGTCAAAAAAAATAGAGTTAAAAAGAAGCATACAAAGAATAAAAGTCAGCTTATTGATATTTAAATAATTGGTTGTCAGGTTTTCTTTTTATATATTGTGAAGTCTTAAAAAGACTCATCTATATCTGATAAAGAATCCGGTAATATGCACACAATAACCGAATCGGAAGTTGAATTAATCTGCCTTAATTACCTCAGAGAATTGGGTTATGAATGCCTCTCCGGACCGGATATTTCTCCTGACGGTCTTTTTACAGAACGGAAATACAATGAGGTGGTTCTGGTTAACCGGTTAACGGCTGCAATTGACAAACTAAATCCTTCCATTCCCGATGAAGCCAGAGCTGATGCCCTGAAAAAGGTACTTCGTACCGAAAGCCCGAATAATCTTATTAACAACGAAACATTTCACAGTTACCTCACCGAAGGAATTGATATTGAATTCAGGAAAGATGGTATTATCCGGGGTGACAAGGTTTATCTGGCAGATTTTAACCATCCTGAAAATAACGAATTCCTTGCCGTAAACCAATTTACGGTTATTGAGGAAGGAAATAATAAACGTCCGGATATTGTTCTGTTCATAAACGGCCTCCCGCTTATAGTAATTGAGCTGAAAAATCCCACTGATGAGGCCGCAACTGTCAAAACTGCATTCAACCAGTTACAAACATACAAACATCTTATTCCTTCTCTATTTACATATAATTCCCTTCTGATCGTTTCTGACGGATGGGAAGCAAGATGCGGTACTATCACAAGTGACTGGAACAGGTTCGTTCCATGGAAATCCGTTGATGGGAAAACTACTGTTGAATCAACCATTCCACAGGTTGAGGTAATGTTCAGGGGAATGCTGAATAAACATACTCTTCTTGACCTTATCCGGCATTTTATTGTCTTTGAGAAAAGTAAGGATTGTACATATAAGAAAGTAGCCGCTTATCATCAGTATTATGCTGTTAACAAGGCAGTCAGCACTACCATGATTGCTTCCTCGACAACCGGAGACAGACGGGCAGGTGTTATCTGGCATACCCAGGGAAGCGGCAAAAGTCTCTCAATGGTATTCTATGCAGGGAAACTGGTTCTCTCGCTTGATAATCCGACAATAGTAGTTCTTACCGACAGGAACGACCTCGATGATCAG
>JAKQPD010000345.1 GCA_029564935.1 Bacteroidota bacterium | reverse complement strand
ACCAGAAATAACGCACTGAAATATCTGTTGTTCGGTAAATTTATGAAAAATCCTGATTTCGAAACGCCTTATGAGGAAATGGACATATCAAGGTTATCTATCTATGCAGGTAAGACAGGGAACAGTGTTACCACTTTCCGCGGGACCTTCCCATTAATTTATTCAGGTACCTGGCAGTCAGATGACAAGAATCTGGGCATAGCCCTTGCAAGCATAAGTGATAAACAGGTCCCGGTCAAGCTCGGGTTTAATGCGGATGAATATGATCTGCCGGCTTCAGGAAAGATTTTTATAATTGATGATAAAGGAAGAAAAGAGCTGGGTTCTTATACAAAAAATGAAATAAATGTTGATCTGACGCTTGCTCCCGGAGATCTTTGTGTCGTGGAAGTAACTTCAGATAAATGATTTGCTCTGTTTTAACCGGGATCAACCTTAGGTAAGGTCTCTTGAAACCAGCATGAAAGCCAGGGATTTTATTTTAAGTACTGCTTGAACAATTTCGCCTCATACTCCGCCTGAAAATGTAGATATATTATATGAGATGGTTCAGGAACACGGAAACTATTAATGAAACCGGTTTTTGTGTATTGGCTATAAATATTTATCTTATCGGCCGATTATGATTACCGATATCTGCCTGCAGAGTGATTACAGCCAATTCAGATCCATATAAACTGACTTATGATGCGGTAAAAGACCCGCCTTCAGGTTTTTTCCGCAAAATCAAATTCCTCGGTCCGGGTTTTATACTGACAGCTTCAATAGTAGGATCAGGTGAACTGATAGCCACCACAACCCTCGGTGCAAAGGCAGGATTTGTTGCTTTGTGGATCATATTACTCAGTTGTGTTATCAAAGTGGCAATACAGCTCGAGTTCGGAAAGAATGCGATTTGTCATGGAAAGACTGTGATGAAAACATTCAATGATCTTCCGGGATTAAGGATCAGAGGGACAAACTGGACAATATGGATGTGGTTCTTATTATGGATTGTAAAACCACTTCAGGTTGGAGGTGTACTCGGTGGAGTTGCTCTGACCCTTAATATGTGGTTCCCGCAGATTAATATCCCGGTATTTACAGTTTTTACAGCCGGTAGTGTGGCGATACTTGTTTCGGGCGGCTATTATAAATCAATTCAGCAACTGTCGATAATAATGATGTTCCTTTTTACATTGTTCACACTTACATCACTTTATTTCCTTCACTTCACTCCATATGCAATACACCCCGGAAACATCCTTGAGGGGTTGAAATTCAGATTTTCACCCGATGCAATGGCTATCACAATTGCTGCATTCGGACTGACCGGAGTGGGCGGAGATGAAATTGTTGCATATCATTATTGGTGCCTCGAAAAAGGATATGCCAGATATACCGGGCCCAATGACAATTCAGAAGAATGGAGAAAAAGGGCACGAGGCTGGATAAAGATCATGTATCTTGATGCATTTATTTCAATGGTGATCTATACTATTGTGACAATTGCATTTTACCTTCTTGGAGCTTCTGTTTTGCATAATACTCAGAATATCCCCGAAGGTTACAGCATGATTGAAAGCCTGTCGACAATGTACACGCAATCTCTCGGACCATGGGCTAAATCATATTTCATGGCCGGGGCAATTGTTGTACTTTATTCAACTCTGTTTGCCGCTCTTGCGGCATGGACCAGGATATTTTCAGATATTTTCGGCCAGCTTGGATGGATCAGATTTAATGATCTGGCGCAAAGAAAACGGACAATTACATTCCTAGCCTGGTTTTTCCCGGCCTTATGGACAATAATGTTTCTCCTGGTCAAACTGCCGGTGCTCATGGTCACAATCGGGGGAACTGCGACAAGCATTATGCTTTTGATCGTGGTTTATGTTTCATTAAACTATAAATATAAGCAGACAGTATCAAATCTGAAGGCAGGGAAATTGTATAATATAATTTTTATCATAAGCGCATCGGCAATTGCACTTTTTGCACTGTATAGTCTGTATGCAGTTTTCTTATGAGGTTTTTTCTGCAACGGAAAATTGGAAGTTCTTCACGGATTAATACAATGGAATACAATAGATTAAGTATAATGTTAAATTTATATTAATTACAGTTAAAATTAATTTTATGCAAAAGATGAAAGCTGCTGTACTGAGTGAGTACGGGAAGATTAGCTGGATGGAGACGGATATTCCTGAGATTAAAGACGACGAAGTCCTGATCAGGGTTTCATACGCGGGGATCTGTGGCACGGATCAGCATATTTTTCTGGGGGAATTTCATCCCAGGACCCGGGTCCCGTTTATTCCGGGGCATGAGTTTGCCGGAACAATTGTTGAAACCGGAGCAGATGTAAAAGCGTATAAAACCGGAGATCGTGTTGCAGTCGATCCGATTATCTGGTGCGGCAACTGTCCCGCATGTCAGATCGGACATTATCCCGCATGTACTTCCCTTAAGTTAATCGGGGTTGATATGAATGGAGGATTTGGTGAATATATTAATGTGCCGGAATCCATGTTATACGGAATTGCCCCGGAGATTTCCGATATACATGCAGGTCTGGTAGAGATCCTTTCTATAGGATTTCATGCCTGCAGGAGAGCCGGAGTTAAGGAGAATGACACCATAGTAATATGGGGAGCCGGCAAGGTGGGGCAAAGTATCCTTCAGGCAGCACGGACCAAAACAAACAATACACTTATTATGGTGGATATTCTTGAGGAGCGGCTTTCCCGGGCCCGCGGCGCTTATCCTGATATTTATACTATAAATGCAGCAAAGGAAGATCCTGTAAAAAGGATAAAGGAAATAACAGGAACAAAAGGAGTTGATTTAGCCTTTGAAGCCGTTGGACATTTTGTTGAAATACCCGGAACAGTCAATCCTTTACAGGGTTGTATTCAAAGTATCCGTGGTGCAGGAGTGGTCTGTACACTTGGTCTGGGAAATGAACCCGTTCCGGTTCTGATGAAAGAACTGATCTGGAAGGAAGGAAAGATCGTCACATCAAGAGTCTCACACGGCGAATTCGCCGAAACGATTGAAAATATGAAGAAAGGAACCCTGAAACCTGATGCACTTGTATCCGATATACTTCATCCGTCGGAAGCTCAGAAAGCTTTTCTTTTGCTTCAGAACGAACCGGCAAGTCATCTGAAAATATTGTTTAAATTCATGTGATTATGTGAAGGTTTGAATTTTATGAATCAGTGGCTGGAGCGTAACCAGAGTAATTCTTCCTGAAAATGAAGCATATATCTCTGATCTTTGTTTTTCTATTAATCTCCTCCGGTCTTTCAGGTACCGGAATAAAAGCAGGTGTTGCCAGGAAAGCAATAACTCCTGATCCTGTATCAATATGGATGGGTGGATATGCAGCCCGTACAAAACCTGCATCAGGTGTGATTCACGATATCTGGGCAAAGGCAATCGTGATTGAGAACTCAAAAGGGGGACATTTTGTTATTGTCACAACCGATCTTTTATCAATTTCTCATCAGATTTCAGAGGAAGTGGCTGAAAAGATAATTAATAAATTTGGCATTAAGAGATCGGAGCTTTTACTGACATGTTCGCATAATCATTCAGGTCCGGTTATCCTGCCTTCATATTTCGAATTCACTCCAAACGAACTGCAGACAGTTGCAAGGTACGCACAGAAACTTACAGATGACATTTTTGACGTAGTATGTAATGCATGGAGCGATCTGAAACCGGCAAAATTGTCCTCGGGTCACGGTAATGCCGCTTTCGGAAAGAACAGGCGTGCTGAGTCGATTAAGATCCGTCCGGAGGATCATGATGTTCCGGTACTTGCAATATCAGCTCCTGATGGTAAGCTCAGAGCAGTATTATTCGGGTATGCCTGCCACAATACCACATTGACCGGCAGTAACTATGAGATCTGCGGAGATTATGCCGGCTTTGCACAAATTGAGCTTGAAAAACGATATGACGGAATCACTGCCATGTTTTTCCAGGGTTGTGGTGCTGATATCGATCCGTCACCCCGGGGGACAATTGCTCACGCTCAGCAGCATGGTCTCACTATTGCAGAAGCAGTAAGCGGTGTGCTGTCAGGTGAAATGAAGCAGATTGATGATCCAATCCGTTCAGGATACAGGGTGATCGATCTGGAATTCCAACCAGCTGATATTGAATATTATAACGAAGAAATCCTGAGTCAGGACAAATACCGTCAAAGAAGGGCTAAACTGATCCTGGAAGCATACAATAAAGGGTGGGATATGAGCAGGATCCAATACCCGGTACAGGCTGTACGTTTCGGGAACGATCTTACCTTCATCGGATTAGGCGGTGAAGTTGTTGTGGATTATGCGCTTTTCATAAAAAATGAATATCCTGGTCAGAATTTATTCATTGCAGGCTACAGTAATGAAGTTATGCTCTATATCCCTACAGTCAGAATATTGAATGAAGGAGGATATGAGCCCTACAGCAGCATGATATATAAAGGATTTCCGGCTCCTCTGAAGAATAATGTGGAACAAAAAGTTAAAAATGCAGTCATATCGGTTCTTAAGGATATTGGAATCAGAACCAGAAAATGACTCTGAAAAGAAGATAATTAAAAAATATATCGTAAAATGGCATCTGGTTATAGATCAATACTTCTGGCACTTAGTATTATTCCTTTTTCGATATCTGCACAGGAATACAGGGCGGGAACTTCATCTGTAAGTATCGAACCTGACCAGACTAACATATCATTACATCTGGGTGGTTATGGTGCCCCCAGAGATGGCCGTTTCACCCTTCAGTGGAAGAACCTGGAGGCATTATCAGGGATTACTTCAATCTCCGGGAGTAATGATAAACTATATGTCATCAGCAACGAAGAAATTCTATGGAGGAAACTGTCCGAAAAGGGTAACTGGACAAAAGCAGGTAATTCATCCGGGATTAACGCAATAGCTTCATCAGGGGGTAAGCTTTATACTGTCAATAAAAACGGAGAATTGCTTCAGTCAGATGAAATGAAAATTAAGTGGAAGAAGACAGCCCAGGCAGACAGATCAGTGAACAGCATTACTGTTTACAGGAACAATATTTACGTTGCAAACAACCGCGGAGAAATATGGAGGGCACCGGTTTCTTCACCTGGAAAGGGCTGGTCAAAAATTGTACCACTTAATAATATTGTCTCCCTTGCTGCAAATGATCGTCATCTGTATGCTCTTACAGGAGATGGGGAAGTGTACAGGTGCCAGCCTGAAAAAAAAGATGCTTACTGGCTTATGGCCGCTTACAGGAACAACCTTACTATCAGGGAAGATATTAAACAGATCACCATAGCCGGCGGTCTGCTTTACGGGATTGATCAGGAGAATAATCTCTATGAAGGGGAACACCGGACTGAAGGTAATCTTACTGCAAGGACAATGGCAATAACCAGTGGAAATAATACAGTTCTGATAGTATCTCTCGATGTATGTGGTATCAATGACACATTTGCAGAAATTGTAAAAAAGGAGATGTATCAGAAACACAAAATACCTGCAGCAGCGGTTTTTATTAATTCAACACATACACATTTTGCTCCCGTATCACAGAACTGGCTTACATGGCAGCCTCCAAACCAGTTACCTGACAGTTTATTCCTTTATTCAATGGTCAGGAAAGGCATTCTGAGATCAGTTGATGAGGCAATTTCAGCAGAAAAGCCGGCCAGACTGTATTTCGGAAGGGGAAAGACGGATATTGGCTATAACAGGAGCCTTAAGGATCATCCGGAACTTTATGACAGTGATGTCGATGTTTTGAAGGTTCAATATGCTGACAATACGGAGAGCTATCTTTTTCTTGCTGCCTGCCATCCGGTATTCAGCACTGCCGGCGCCTTGCATTATACGATAAGTGCAAATTATCCGGGAGTGGCACGTAAACTGATTGAGGAGAGAACAGATACTGAAAACTCGATTTTCCTCCAGGGGACAGCCGGAGATATAAATCCCAGAGATAACGGAGAATATATAAGCGGTGAAAAGCTGGCAAATGAAGTCATTTCAGTTTTAAGCAGGCCAATGAATGAGATCACGGGATCTATTTCGTTTTTCCTCGATACTATCAATATTCCGGTTATGCCATGGTCAAGAGAAGATTTACTGAAGCTGAGAGCCGATAATATCGATAAATCAGGTGATATAAGCGCCGAGAGAGATGTTAAATGGAGTAATCTGATGCTTAAATATCTTGATGAAGGGACGATGCCAAAAGTGATGCCGGTTTATTATCATACTCTTAACATAGGGAACTGGAAACTGGCTGGTTTTTCAAGGGAAACGACAACACCTTATAGTTTTGGAGTAAAAAAAATGTGGCCAGGAAAACATATTTCTGTTGCAGGATATACAAATGATGTATCGAGTTATCTTCCTTCAACTTTACATATCAGGGCGAAGAATTATGAAGGGCTGGGATCCTTTTTCTGGTATGGCATGCCAAATACTTTCCCGGA
>JAKQPD010000340.1 GCA_029564935.1 Bacteroidota bacterium | reverse complement strand
GGTAAGATCATTGCCGCAGATAAAGATCCGGTAAAGTTAAAACTGGCTGTACAGTTAGGCGCCGATTATGCATTCGATCCTCAGAAGCAGGATATAAAAGAGGAGATACTTTCTTTAACTTCCGGAAGGGGAGCCGACATGGTATTCGAAGCTGTTGGTACTGAGGATACGGTTTCTACTGCTGTCGAATGTGTGAGAAAAGGAGGGACCGTTACACTGGTCGGGAATCTGTCTCCGTCAGTAACAATGCCCCTGCAGAGTGTTGTAACCCGCCAGATAAAGATTCAGGGAAGTTGTGCCATATGCGGAGAATATCCGGCAGTACTTGATATGATTGCAAGGAAAGAGATCAGGGTAGAACCTCTTCTTTCTGCTGAAGCACCTCTTTCTGAAGGAGCAGAATGGTTCCGGCGACTGTACAACAAAGAGCCGGGATTGATCAAGGTGGTACTGATACCCTGAAAAATTTGGTTGTTCCGGTTAATAATCCTTTGTGACCTTTGTGTTCCCGATAGCTATCGGGACCTTTGTGCCCTGGTGGTTAAATAAAAATTTTCCTTAACCACAAAGAGCACTAAGTACACACGAAGGGACACAAAGGGAAAAGCGTCAGAAATATTGAGAATGATCCGGTAAAATATCCACTGTAACCTTGTACTTATGAAAGAGAAACTTAAAACAGCACTTGTCGGCGTCGGCAAAGTGACCGATATTCATGCAGCTGCGCTGTCGAGGCTCGATGAATCAGAATTTACGGCGGTTTGCAGTTCGAAAAGAGAAAAGGCTGAAGCTTTTGCCGGGAAATATAAAATAAAAGGTTATACCGATGTATCGGAAATGGTTCAGAAAGAGGGTGTTGATGTAGTTGTAATCTGCACTCCTCATCCTTTCCATAAGGAGCCTGCTGTTGCTGCCATGGAAGCCGGAACTCATGTCCTCATTGAAAAGCCCTTTGCATCCACTCTTGAAGATTGTGATGCAATGCTTGAAGCAGCAGAGAAATATAACAGGCAGATCGGCGTCATATGTCAGAGACGATGGTATAAACCTGTTCAGCGGGTCAAGTATGCAATCGATTCGGGGAAAATAGGCAGACCGGTTTTTGCGACAGTCAATATGCTGGGCTGGAGGGATGAAAAATATTATAACAGTGATCCATGGCGGGGATCATGGAAGGATGAAGGCGGGGGAGTTCTCGTCAACCAGGCGCCACATCAGCTTGATCTGCTTCAGTGGTTTATGGGTGAGATCGATGAACTGTACGGGATATGGTCAAACCTTAACCATCCATATATTGAAGTTGAAGATACGGCAGTTGCGATAATCCGGTTCAGAAGCGGAGCGATCGGAAATATTATCGTTTCAAACTCGATGAAACCCGGGATTTACGGGAAAGTTCATGTCCATGGTGAGAATGGTGCCTCAGTGGGAGTCCAGACCGACGGCGGAGCAATGTTCGTCGCGGGGATGTCAAATATCCTCGAACCTCCTGTAAATGATCTGTGGACGATCCCTGGTGAGGAAAACCTCCTTAAAGATTTCATTAAGGAAGATTCGGATTTCTTCCTGTCATTAAAGAACCCGGTGGAATACTTTCATGAAAGACAAATTGAGGATTTTCTGCAGGCAATCATCGATGACAGAAAGCCACTTATCACAGGGAGGGATGGAAGGGTTACGGTGGAGATATTTACTGCTGTTTATCGTTCAACACGCGATCATACACCGGTAAAATGGCCTCTCTTTCCCGAAAACAGGACTGATATGGATGGGAGATTGACAGGAAACCCCGAAGGGGAGTAATTTGAATAACCCCCGGTGTCAACCGGGGGCAGAGAATCTACCTGCTCTGCACAGCTGTGTCCATAACGCCATCTGGTCACCCCCAGTTAGCACCGGGGGTTATTCAAATTAAGCTCCCCGCAGAGCGGGGCAGGCTTTTCAGAGAAGATGAACAAAGTGTGACAAAGAATATTTCCCGATTATTTCAATAAACCGATCAGGAATATTATTTTTATTTCCAAAAATCCGAAGAATGAAGTTTAAACTTATTTTAATTTCAGTTATGGCAATTTTTGCTTTTAGCTGTCAGAATAAATATTATGACGAAGACGATTTTTCTTCCATCCTTAAAATCGATTCACACATCCATATAGACAGTGATGATGGTGTGTTTGAAGATCAGGCAGCAGAAGATAACTTCATTCTCATAACACTGAATGTCGATCTCAGCGATTCGGCAGGCATCCGTGAGCAATTCAGGTATGCTATGGAATCGGTGCAAAAGCACCCCGGAAGGATTTTCTTCGGTCCGACTTTCCTGTTCGATACAGCCGGCTGGGGAACTGAAGAGTGGAGCAGGAAAATCATCAGTCAGCTTGATTCCGATATTTCGGCCGGCGCAAT
>JAKQPD010000440.1 GCA_029564935.1 Bacteroidota bacterium | reverse complement strand
CTATGTCGAAAATTTCGAGCCTTACGATAAGGCCGGCGCCTATGGCATTCAGGAATGGATTGGTCTTGCAGGCTGCACCCGTATCGAGGGTTCATACTTTAATGTTGTGGGACTTCCGGTTCAGATGCTTTACAGGGAATTGTTGGATTTTGTGAAAAACATGGATTTGGTTTAACCACAAAGTGTACCACCTTAGAGAACTCAGGAACATCAACTATAATAATAACTCCTGCCCTTCTTGCCACCCCTTGCCCCCAGGTGGGCGCTCAGATTCAAAAGTCCCCCCTGGGGCCTGCCTGCCGAAGCGACAGCGCAGGCAGGGATTTAGGGGTGAGTTATATAGTAGAGCGCGAAGTCTGCCACCGGTCTAAGCAGAGATTCACTGAGTTTACTTAAATGCCTTGACCCTGTTAAGCTTATCAGTGAATTTCTGTACTACAGCCTCCTGATCGGTTATCAGTCTTCTTATCCTTTCCTGGGTGTCGTCGTTTTTGGGAATAGACCTGTTTGCATGGCTGATTGTATTTTCAGCTTTGCTTATTTTGTTTTCAGCTTTTTTGATAGACTTGACAGTTTTCTTTTTCTGATTCTCAAGGTCCTTTATGTATTTTGCTTTCTCGTCTTTGACCTCACCCGGATCCATTGTAATGTATTCTGCATTATGTTCAATGATGGCAGCTGATAATGTTGTAAGTTCATTATTAAGCATTACCAGCTCGTCCTGCTCCGACGAGATGAGCTTATTACTTGAACGGATGTCCTTTTCCATTCCCGACTGATCCTTCTCGAGACCACCGAGTTCCTTCTGCAGATCCTTTAGCTTGTTTTCTTCAAGTTTAAGCTGTTCATTCACCAGATCGATATACTGTTCTTTGGCAAAATCGAAAAGATATTGTTTTGCCTTTGAAAGCTCAGCTTCCCCTGTAGCTCTTTCAATATAAACATCCTTTTTCAGCTCGATGGCGGCTGTAAGTTTCAGGACCGAATCGCGGTCGGTAAGTTCACTCAGAATATTTACCGGATTCTCTGAGATGTTTTTAGAGAAAGCTCCGAAGATTGACATCTTCCCTCCATCATCAACAACTTTTGATTTCGTACCGGATTCCTGCAATTTGACCCAGTTTTTCAGGGTTTTTTCATATTGAACTTCAGGGATTGTCACTGATATACCGGGATATTTGTTGGTCCCGACTTTAAGACTGTCCTCATTTAAAATGATGGGTTTCTGCGCGTTGATAAAGCTAAAAGGTATCAGGGCAGTAAAAATAAAAAAGACTTTTAGTTTCATATTTAAAGATTTTAGTGTTCAGGGTTTAAGTTCTGCAAAGATATAAAAAAGTGATACGTTTTACAAGTCAGCCAGACTTTTTACCCTTCCGGAAAAGACTTGTTTCACGGCCCGGAGAGATGATCCGGATACCGGATATTAAGAAACTTTACTTCAGGTTGAAATTCTGTCTGATAATCCGGGAGTAAAAACATGTGATTGGTTAAATTTATTAAGAAATAGATGCATATTTTAATATATTTTAATAAAAATAGTTAAAATGTTTGAAATATGCGAATATTTATGCAAATTTGCTTCAAAATATAAATACCGGTTGTACGGTAATCTAAAGCAGTATTTATGACATTTCAGGCAGAGACAATAGAGATTTCGTGTGCGTCCGACATGCTTCAGACCGAAGAAATGATAGATTTCATAAAGACCAGATATGAAAAGATCCTTGCGAAAGAACTTAATTTACATAAGGTTTCGGCTCCGGTTGTTGTTCCCGACGGAACAGGAATAAATGATGATCTTAACGGTATAGAGCAGCCGATAAGCTTCTCGGTAAAATCTCTTAATGGTCAGAAAGCATCGATTATTCAGTCGCTTGCAAAATGGAAAAGAATGCGGCTCAGATATTATCATATTGAGCCGGGAAAAGGGATATTGACGGATATGCGTGCCTTACGCCCCAGTGAAACACTTTCACCAATCCATTCGGTATATGTCGACCAGTGGGACTGGGAAAAGAATATACTGTCTGAGGAGCGGTCGTTAAAGCTCCTGAAGAAGACTGTAGAAACGATATACAATACTATCAGAAGGATTGAGAAAGAATTGTCTGAAAAATATCCCTGGCTCACCCCCCAACTGCCTGAGGAAATAACATTCATTCATTCCGAGGAGCTGCTTCAGCAATATCCCGGGCTTACCCCTAAAGAAAGGGAAAAGGCTGCTGCAAAGAAACACGGATCAATATTTATTATAGGGATCGGCAATAAACTCAGCAATGGTGAGCCTCACGACGGAAGAGCTCCGGATTACGACGACTGGAGCACTCTGAATGATGATGGCTATTTTGGACTTAACGGCGATATAATTTTCTGGAATGCTCCACTTGAATCGGCATTCGAAATATCTTCAATGGGAATAAGAGTCGACCGGAAATCGATGGAACATCAGCTCAGGATCACCGGTTGCCAGGACAGAAAAGACCTATTATTCCATAAACTCCTTCTCAGCGATAAGCTTCCTCTGAGCATCGGCGGCGGTATAGGACAATCAAGACTATGCATGTTCCTTTTGAGAAAGCTTCATATCGGCGAGGTCCAGTCAAGCATCTGGCCCACTGATGTAATGAAGCAATACGAAGGGAAGGACGTGAAACTTCTGTGAGCCTTTTTTATAATTTTATGCCCTCTGGTGTTACCTAATTTACGATTACTTCGTATAATCTGAAAGTTGAAATAATCTGTTTTCAGGACTGGTACCTGTTACCAGTACCGAAGAAGGTACGGCGCTGGTTAAGATTGCTCCGGTTTATGCCGGCCTTGTAAAAAACAAAAATGACATAAAGCTGTTAGTGATCTTCTGGAATGTAGGTCCCAATAAATCCATTTCTGATAAACCCGGGTTATTTGAGGGTGAAGCAAAAGGATTCATGCTGGCTGACTATTATATGGCGAGACTTTACAATCAGCAAAAGATCTGGAACAGCATTATAGGCCTGATACAATGAGACAGGGAATTTTCTTATAAAGTGCCTGAAATGCCTGAAGTTAATTTTATGGATTGAATAAGTCAGGTTTATTGTTTTCTCCAGAATTTGATATCATTCATCGGATTCTCCAGTTTATATGTTTTCTTAATCTCACCGCTGGAAATATCATAAAAGATTACTTTATAATCTGAATTGACTGTTATATAGCAATTTGATTCAGCATCATAACCGGAAAGGCAGCCGATATATCCCTTCTCCTGATCTACTATAATGCTGCTGATCACTGATCCGGTTTCCGCATTAATTACCTCAAGGTAATTCCTTTCGTTCGCGTCGGAATAATACAGACCAATGATTGTGTTATTTACAGAATAATAAACAGGATTAGTGAGTACTTTCCCCACATACACCTCTTTCACAACGGCTCCTGTTGACGGATTTATTGTAATCAGGGTTTTATCGGAGCGCAGCATAACATAACCTTCATCTGCCTGATTAAAATAACTGGTGCACATATAAGCGCCATCGCCAATATCGATTTCCTTTTCGGATACTATTGTTCCATTTGCCAGGTCGATTTTGATGACGTAGTTCGTGTAAATTGGTGGTCCATCCGATGCTGATTT
>JAKQPD010000338.1 GCA_029564935.1 Bacteroidota bacterium | reverse complement strand
TGCCTGATAAACAGCTATTTTCGGATTATGGATTTCGCCAATAAGTTCTCCCATGGATTTCCCGGAAATCTTTCCGAGCATATCCAGGATGGCGAATTCAATTGTAGCCAGTGGTACCCAGAGTGCAAGGCTTTGCATTTTATAGTTGCTCTGGTAAACATATACTCCTTCGAGGATCTTTTCAAGATTACGGGCATCTTTCCCGGGGAAATAGGGTTGCAGACGGTTCGTGAAGATTGGCCACAGTGATCTCATCTGGGCATCGTTTGCCACAGAGATCCCTTCAGCACCATCCTTCGATCTTACCCTGCAAAGGAAATTATTATTCAGCCTCAGAAGTTCCAGTGTGTCAATGATAACAGGGTCAGGAAAGAGCTCTCTTTTCAGAACGGATTTATTCAGGATCTCATCAGCAAGGGAATATTTGACATTTATGTTCTCCATTTCTTTGGCGGCGCATCCTGTCAATGATGCACCGATGGCTCCGGCGAATGAGGTTTCAATGAATGCACGACGGTTGGTTTTCATCAGTATATAATTTATATTTTAATGGTCTGATCCGCCAGCTGGCGGACATGTCTGAAAAATAGATAAAGGCGTGTTTGTGTATGCAATAAATGTGGGTTTCATGTTGGTTAATTCGGGAATAATTGGGACTAAATTAAAATATTAATTTACATGTCGCCCCTTCGGGGCTCAGGAATATTGAAGGAGAATTCGTTTCTACAAACAGGTCGCCCCTATGGGGCTCGGGTGTTACCGATACCTTCTGGTTCTACAAACAGGTCGCCCCTATGGGGCTCGGGTGTTACCGATACCTTCTGGTTCTACAAACAGGTCGCCCCTATGGGGTTCGGATGTTCCCGGTACATTCTCGTTCTACAAACAGGTCGCCCCTATGGGGTTCGGATGTTCCCGGTACATTCTCGTTCTACAAACAGGTCGCTGCTACGCGGCTTGGGGATCACAGCTAAGTTATCGTTATATCAATACCAAGGGATTGGTGAGAATCGATTAATAGAAGATTTGAGCGCCGTAGGCGCGGCCTGCTTGTAGAAAAGAATATTTTTTTCCGATTTCTGAGCTCCGTAGGAGCGACCTGTTAAATCATAAACAATCAAACAGGTATGCAACATCATAATCCACATCAAATTTCTCCAATAATTTCAAATATTCATCCCTGAATGTTGCCTTCTTGTGATGCTCGTCCTGTGTATTGATATAATGTATAACATCATCTATTTGTGACCGGCTGTATGAAAAGGCACCATACCCTTCCTGCCATTGGAATTTGCCGGGTAACCATTTTTTATCATTTATAAATTTTGATGTATTTGCTTTTATATCTCTTAACAGATCAGGCAATGACTGGGATGGATGATAACCGATGAATATATGAACGTGATCGGACATAAATTTAATTGCTAAAAGTTTATGTTTTCGGTTCTGTATAATACCAGTTGTATATTTCTGTAATTCTTCCTGGTATTTTAATGAAATTACATTTTCACGCCCAATCGGTGAAAATACCAGTTGAAGGTAGATTTGTGTATAGGTATTTGCCATAGCACTAATAAATAGAGAGTTATAAAAAATAAATGCACGCGAGACGACATTAATCAAAGATATTAAAAATATTATTTCTTACAAACAGGTCGCCCCCTTGCTTTTGGCGGGGCAGGCTCTCCGAGGCTCAGGTGTTACCGATACATTCTGGTTCTACAAACAGGACGCCCCTTCGGGGCTCAGACATTAATATCGTAACTTGCTGCTACAAACAGATCGCCGCTACGCGGCTCACATTTTCCGGAAAATTTCCATTCTACAAACAGATCGCCGCTACGCGGCTTGGGTATTCCCGAAACATTCCCGTTCTACAAACAGGTCGCCCCTATGGGGCTCGGGTGTTACCGATACCTTCTGGTTCTACCAACAGGTCGCCCCTATGGGGTTCGGATGTTCCCGGTACATTCTCGTTCTACAAACAGGTCGCCGCTACGCGGCTTGGGGATCACAGCTAAGTTATCGTTATATCAATACCAAGGGATTGGTGAGAATCGATTAATAGAAGATTTGAGCACCGTAGGCGCGGCCTGTTTGTAGGAAACGATCATATTTTGATTTTTGAGCTCCGTAGGGGCGATCTGTTTGTAGAAAAGTGTATAATAATAGATTTCTGAGCTCCGTAGAGCCTGACCCGCCAAAAGCGGGGAGCGATCTGTTAAATCGAAATCATTTTACAAATTTCTTGTTCCATTCAGGGTATTTATCTATTACCTCCTGAGGTGCTTCTGTATACCAGCTGTAACCGTTACGTCTTTCGTAACCGATCTCCTCAAGGGTTTTCTTTTTTATTCCGTCGCGGTCACAGACATAGGGTTCTTCCGTTTCAAGATCATAGAATCTTGCCCACAGATCACCGGCACCAGGGTCATAAACAATCCTTCTGTCTCTTTTGCCGTCTTTGTTAACGAACAAATCCCATCTTGTATTCTTTATTCTATGATTATCAAACCATTCCACCGCACCTTTTATAGACTGGATAATTTCAGGCGACGGATCAGGTATTTCCATTAAGAGCTTAATGATACCGACCGATTCAGCTCCGCTGAATGAAGGTAATTCATATGACCTGGCAGGGGCGGGAAGAAGTGTATTTTCATCATGTTGAGCACACCAGACTGTACGTTTACTGTTGACTATTATCTGTGTTTTGAGAATGACCTCTATACCTTTATTATATGCTTCTTCAACCCGCCTGAAATTGTCCTCATCTGTAATTGATGCAAAAAGCGGATCCACGTCCCTGATTTCCCTCAGAAGAAGGAGAATATTCACGATGGCATTGTCATTGAAAGTAACGTGAGTATAGTAGCCTTTCCTTAAGGGGTAAAACATTGGCCAGCCTCCGTTATCGTACTGAGCATCCAGAATGAATTTTAATCCCCGGTTGAATGACTTCCTGTAATCAGGTCTTTTTGTTGTGCCATACATCCTTGCCAGGAATTTCATTTCAGTTGTTGTGGCGCTGTTGTCGAAAATGGCATCGTGTAAAGACTTTTCTTTGAGGATCTTTTCTTTTTCCGATTCCGACAACGGACGGTGCATTGCAGTATTCTTTGGCCAGCCTCCGGTGTCCCTCTGATATAGAAGTACATTTTCAGCTATTTTCACTGATTCGTCTGAACCATACCAATCGTCAGACATCTGATTAGCAACATACTGCCACGACCTGCCGGTTGACGGGGTCTGGGTAAATACCAATACATTGGAACAGAACAGTATCAGGAATATAACTGATCTTCTAAGTCTGTTTAAGTTGTAAATATTCATAATTTACTGTATTCCTTTATGTTACTACTAGATAATTTATTTAAGAACTTACACAGAGTTACACAGAGTCCCGAAAGATATCAACGATTTTATATCGGGTATTCATTTTAGTAAGAAACTTATTTGAACCTGAAATCCAATTTATAATCATAAAGCCAGGGGACCTTTGGGTTAATTCCTTCAGATATCAACTTGGCTGGTAAACCATGGTAATGATAA
>JAKQPD010000314.1 GCA_029564935.1 Bacteroidota bacterium | reverse complement strand
GCGGAAAGTGGTAACACTGTTCCCTGTCTTACCTGCATAGATAGATAACCTTGATATGTCCATTTCCTCATAAGGCGTTTCGAAATCAGGATTTTTCATAAATTTACCGAACAACAGATATTTCAGTGCGTTATTTCTGGTTCGTGCCAGATCGAGCAGAAAATCTATTTCTTCTTTCCTCTGGCTTGCAAGCTTAGCCTGGTAATTTGCTATTGTCGGTTGCATTCCCCAGACGAATGACCTTGCCTGTTCCATCAGGAATTGTTTATTGAATTTTTTATCAAGCATTTCAAGAGGCTTTTTGGGTGCATATTCAGCCGGCCACAGTTCATCATACGGTGGAACAAGCAATGAGGAATAGTTACCGTATGTTATCGAATACTCATGATAAACAGCCTGGAAGAAGGGAATCGTTTCCCACTGGTTCACTCCTGCATATCTCTCTTTGCTCACTGCCAGGGTCAGCATGAGATCCAGGTGAGGCAGCCATGCTTCGCCGCAACCTTCCCCTGCAAGTATCATTTGTTTTTCCTGCGGAATTTTAGAACGGATCTGATCCGTAAGCTTCCCGAAGTTTTCAAGCCAGTACTTACCCGGACCTACCGGGTGACCATGATCAGGGTCATAACACAACAGAGCAGAACAGGCCTGATCCATATAAACTCCGTCGACTGTATAAGTGTTAACAGCACTGTCACTCAATGATGCATATTTGTCCTTCCAGAACTGAGTCCCCATACACATTGAGGCAGTACCCTTATTACTGAATATATTATAGACATGAGTGTTTATTTTCCCGTCAGCGTTCATAACAGCATGCTCAACTGCATTTTCTTTTGTCCAGCTTTCTGTGGTTGTTCCCCAAAGTCGCTGATTCATGTAAACAATTGACTTTATGCCTTTCTTATGAGCTTCAGCCACAGCCGAAAGGAATGATTTCTTACCTTCCCTCGGCGGGACATACTCCGGGAATCCGTCGTCATATGAACAACCGTGCCACCAGTGCCAGAAGACATTTACGGGCAGGCCGAGCCTTTGTTTTATATCTGCTGCCGGAACGAGAACATTATCTGATTTGCTCCTGTTCCAGACCCACAGGGCAGTATTTTCGAGC
>JAKQPD010000291.1 GCA_029564935.1 Bacteroidota bacterium | reverse complement strand
CCCCCTTGATAGGGGGATTTAGGGGTGAGTTATATAATAGACGCAAAGGCACTAAGAATCACAAATTCAGAGCATTAAATTATCTTATCCCTTCCAGTAACAGACCTTCATTAGTGTTTCTGAAAATATACCTGAATTCTTTTCTGCCCTTTGTAAATGACAGTGTAAAACTGCCGGTTGAACTGTACGTTTTTTTCACCGAAGCTGCTATCCTGCGAGCTTCATTATCATCATTTACCGGAAGGATGATAGTTGCAATGACACTGTTTTCCTTTTTTGTATTAATTATCGTTCCGAAGTAATTAACCCAGAAGAAGGAACGGGTGGCATTAACCGGCTGGCATGCATGTCTTCCTTCCCTGAATGTAAATTGCTGATCGCTTACAGGTATAAGAGCCATTTTGCCTTTGTTTCCTGTCAGCAGAACATAATTCCCCTTCAGTTCGGAAGTCACCCCCGGATGAAACCTTACTTCGATTTCCGACCCGGGAGCTGATTCTACTTCATCAACTATTACAGCCACTGCTGGTTTCTCAAAAGTAACATGTCTGCGCCAGCTTTTCAGTTCAACTCCCGGGTATGCCTTTGAAGGATCCATCAGAACATAATCGAGTTTATCCGAAGAGCTGAATTTCAATACCTTTCCGCCTATTTCATAGTTCCATGGCTGTTTCCGCATTTTTCCGGGAAGCTGCTTTTCCCCATTTACAAATACAATATTATGTCCGATACTGGATGCCTGAGGATAATTCCATCTTGCATCATCGAAATATTTTTCATCATAGGATCCGCTTCCGATATCAGTAATGAAATAATCGCCACCCTGATAAACGATGAACTGGCCTATATCGAGATGTCCGTGATGCGGATCGTCATTCATCCCTGCTTTTCCGGCAATGAGCATTTTTGATTCGTCGGTGAAATTATTTCTCAACACCCACCAGTCAATAGTTCTGAAATGGATCGAACTTTTTGCCGGAGGTTCAGGTTTTACAGAAGATCTGGGCCAGATAATATCGAACATATCCTGTCCTTCACTGAAAAACTCATTACGGTACCACGCTGCCATTCCATTGTTCGTTTCGGCAGCAAGCTTGTTTATGAACCAGGTACTTCCAAGTCTGCCGCCTCCCGAGTCCTCAAAATTCAGAGAGCCTTTCCCCGGAACGGAAATATAGACAGGAAATGTAACAGGATTATTTTTCAGCTTCTCATTTTCAAAAAGATTCAGTTTGCTGCCAGTAAGTCTTTTCAAAGCATCTGCAAAAAATGCAGATGTATGGACGCCATAGTTCCAGTAACCGCCACCCTCCTGCCATCCGCCGTCAACGCCAAGCTCGTTCAGCATTTTATTTATCCTGTTGAAGGATTCGCTCACAACATCGGTAAGCTGAGGATCCTCAGTTAGCAAAGCAAGTCCGGCAAGACCGATACCTGAATTACAAACACCGCACCAGTTACAACGATAAGCTGTCGCCCACCAGTGATACTCATAGTTACCCCGGACGCGTGTAATCACTTTCTCCAGAAGGGCTCCCCTTATCCTGTCCCTCTGAGCAGTATCAAGGGCCGGATAAAGCCAGTCGTAAACGGCAGCCATCAGTCTTCCCGAATCGCCATTATAATGATCAAAGCTGAAATTCACCTGATCATCAGGTACATTCCATGGCATTATGCGACTGTATATTACAGGAAATTCATGAGGCCTCATTGTCCATGATGGCAGATCACAGAAAACATCTGCAAACTCAAAAGCTTTACCGGCATATTTCTTATCTCCAGTCATCTGGTAAACAAAAGCCAGAAGAACGGCATTATCACGGTTTGAAGTATAGTGATTTTCATATTTCCCGTCAGTATCATATTCTGTCCAGCCGGCACGGGTATTTCTCCCCTGGACAGGTATTACCCTGTCAACAGGCATATGTAAGAGCATGTTTGCCCTTGCTGTCAGCCTGTTCATAATATCACGGATCTCAGGATCAGTCTTTATCCGTTCAAGGATGGCCGGCTTATCATTTTCATCAAAATACAGATAAGGATGTTTAAGCCCGCTCTTTTTAATTGAATTATCCACATCAGCTTTTGTGATATCCGCAGCGCCTGCCTCATATACAGACATTAATACAAAGGCAAGGATGAATAAGATTGATTTTTTCATGATCTCAGGTATATTTTTTTTTAAAAGTATTAAAAGCTCCTGCCAAAGACAAATAAAACTACAGAACTCATATTTGTTCTAATTTACTACCTTTATAAAGTTAACATGAACCGTGAAAGAAAAGGAGGAAAAATGAATGATTTTTTATGCCCGAAATGCAAGGATCATCTAAGGGTAGGTGATCATCTGATTTTCAAAGTAAAAAATAAAGAGAAGAAAAGTGCCCTCATTCTTTTGAGCCCGCAGATAGGTAATTACATCAGTATGAAGCATCCTTCCTTTGATATAAAAAAGGGGGAATTCCTTGATTTTTACTGTCCCCTGTGCGGCGCTTCACTAAAATCAGATATTCATGATAATCTGGCACTTGTTCTTATGAAGGATGAAAAGGACGAGATGTATGCAGTCTACTTCTCACAGATTGCAGGGGAGCACAGTACCTACGAAACAACGGGTGATTCTGTGCATATAGAAGGAGAAGACGCGGGAAGATATACTTATTTCAAGGTCGGTGATAAATTCAAGAAGTATTTTTGATGCTGAACATACATTAAGTTGCTGGTTGCTTGTTTCTTGTTGATACCGATTACCGATTACCGATTACCGATTACCGATTACCGATTACTGATACACCACCTTATGGAAAGGAGGAAATTTATTAAACATGCCGGAGCAGGAGCTGCTGCAGGCTTTTTTATGTTCCCCGGGACAGGTTTTTCATCATCCGGGGGAAATGGTGAACTTGAATATCACAGGGTAAGCGATATTAAGTTCTCAACAGTTAAGCTGAATTATCCCCGGCAGGTGGGAAAGAATTCCCGGCTGGATATCCATGGTTTTGGTCCGGTCTCCGGCATACACGTTCTTTATACTGACCGGGGAGCTTCGGGCTGGGGATTAAACAGGGGTTCAGAAAAAGCACTGATCGAAAAATCCGGGCTGATCAGGGGAAAAACAGTCGCTGAACTCATTGATCCTGAAATTGGTGTGATATCTCCCGATATTGAAGGATTTGATTTTTCACTATATGACCTTGCAGGTAAAATTCTGGACAAACCCGTTTACAGGCTTCTGGGAAAAAGGAAACCCTTAACTTTCCCCTGTTACAGCGGTATGATCTACTTCGATGATCTCGAACCGGCTGACAAGCCAGCAGGTCCCGAAAAAGTTCTGGAAGAGTGCCGGTGGGATTATAATTACGGTTACCGTCAGTTCAAGCTTAAGATAGGCCGAGGTTACAAATGGATGACAAAGGAAGAGGGCCTTAGAAGGGATATAGAGATTACAAAGCTTGTTCACCGGAATTTCCCGGATTGTGATATCCTTGTTGACGGGAATAACGGATTCACAATAGAAGAGTTCATCCGATATCTGGAGGGCATAGAAGGGATTAAGCTATTCTGGATCGAGGAGCCTTTTCATGAGACTGTTGAAGATTATGCAAAGCTTTATTCCTGGCTGAAGATGCATGACCATCTCCCGCTGCTGGCAGACGGTGAAGCAAACCCTGATGAAAAAGTATTACGCCATCTCGGAGCACAAAAGATAATCACAGTCTTTTTACAGGATATTTCAAGCCTGGGATTTACTAAATGGATAAGTTTCATCAAGGAGATTAAGCAGATGGGTATCCTGTCTTCACCTCATGCATGGGGTTCAGCCATTAAGACAAATTACATATCACACCTTGCCGGGGCATTCGGGACAACAGCAACCATCGAAGGTGTAACATGCACATCCGATGACGTCGATCTGACAGATTACGAGCTCCGTAAAGGGAAACTAATACCATCTTCAAAGCCGGGGTTTGGGATGGATCTTTTAAAGAAGATAAGCTGATCTACGACTACCGGCGAGAGGTTCCCGGCTAAGTGATTCAGCCTCCCGTCTTACCATAGCCGTCAACCTAAGGGCTTTTAGGGGGAAAAGTTTCCCCTCCTTTTTTTAAGGAGGGGTGGCCAGATGCAGAAATCGTCGGACTTGCAGAAATTTATATTGTCTGGCCGGGGTGGTTTATTTAATTCTGAGAAATAAGTTCACTTTTATAAGTCCTCATTAACCACCCCGGCCGGGAAAGCAAAATTGTAAATATGTCAAAATCAGAAATCCCGGCCACCCCTCCTTGAAAAGGAGGGGAAACTTATTTATGTATAAACCATTTAATTATAGGAGTTAATGTTAATAAACAATTCCTTAGAATGACGGCTATGCCCGTCTTCCGACTTCCGACTCATTGCTATACTCCTGCTATTCTTCTCTTATATTCGTCAAGAGCTTCATCGAGTCTTTCCCGCGCTCCAACATTACCGGGTACATTGTGTGAAGGATGTATATAAAGCTTAACTCCCCTGTCTGCAAGTATTTCGGCTACAGTTGTTATTGTCATCCAGACACAGGTAATGAATGCCATTGTTGACACCGGGCCGATCTTATCAGGATGATTTTTGAGAGACACAGATGCATCCTCGAGAGGTGCGCAGGTATCAACGACTACATCAGCAAGGTCAAAAATAGTCTTGCCGCTGGAATGTCTCGATTTCCTTTCTGAAGCAGAAGATGCAGATCCGAAGACGATTACTTTCATACCCTTTTTTCTGGCTTCAAGTGCAACATCGATATTGACATTATTTATCCCGGAATGTGAGAAAAGCCACATTACATCGCGTCTGTCAAAATCATATCCTTTCATTATCTCAACACCATAACCTTCAACCCGCTCAAGGAAAACGAACTGACGTACTCCCATTTCACCTGTTATCCTTGTAAAAAACGTAAGAGGCAGCTCGATCATAGGATGAAATCCGACGAATCCTCCAATCCTCGGATACATCTCCTCAATCGGAAGGGTCGCGTGTCCGCATCCGAAAGTATGAACCCATCTTTTACACTCAATTGTATCAGCCATTATCTCTGCCGCTCTTCTGATATTATCCATCTGGGTCTCTTCAATTTTTGTCATTATACCCCTGGTATTCTCCAGCCACTGTTTCGCTAACATAAGAATTTGATTTTAATGTAACTATTTAAGGTTTTTCTTTAAACTACCAATTATGACCACAAATAAAGCTATTTGAAGCGACATTTCAATAAATGCAACTATTGTAAGTGAGCTGATCCCGAATTTCCCTGCAATCAGTCCCATCAGGTAATTGACAATCATATTACCGGTAAGTGCCACAGACATGACAAAACTAAAGGCAGTACCTGACAGTTCCTTAAACCGTTCGCCTGTAATACCCAGCATAACCGGAAATCCGGCTGCCAGTCCGGCACCCAGAATTACCAGTCCCGGAATTGCAGAGGATAAGGATCCCGCGCTTCTCAGTAATACAAGACTAATAAAAAGCATAACAAAAGACAGGATCATTGTATTCCTGACAGAGACGGTTCTCAGCAACCTTCCCAGTAATAATCTCATTACTGTCATTCCTGCGACAAATGATGAGAGGGCAAATAGTGCAGAACCGGGATTAACGGACAGATGATCTGTAAGCCATGTAGTTGTCCAGTTATTAATGATACCTTCAAAGCTGCTCTGAAGGAATAGAAAGAATGCGATCATTATCAATACTTTATCCCTGACCAGAGCAGATAATCCCCTGAGCGGGAAGCCGTGTGCCTGTTTTGGAGGAGGATAACCTATAAAAAGAAAAAGAAGGCCTGTCAGTAATGCCAGGGAACCGACTGCCGCAACTATTGTTTCGAAAGTGAAAGTATTCCGGAGAACTCCAAGTATAAGGGGTATGCCCAGGGCGCCGAAACCGAAAAAAGATCCGAGGAGGCTCAGGTCGGCTCCTTTATCTGTTTCGCTTATGTCGGCAACCAGGGCATTTGTAGCGCCGTTGACAGCTCCGCCTCCCGCTCCCGTCAGAAAGATGAACAGCTTCAGCATATCTGCGTTGCCGCTGAAGGCAATCCCTTCGAAACCTGCAAACAACAGCAAACATGAAGCGGATAATAGTATCCGGTATCCGTATTTATCGACCACCGGTCCGAAAAAAAGTGATCCGGTAAGCATTCCGAAAGGCAGTACTGAGAACAGGGATCCTGCAGATACCTCATCAAGAGAAAGCTTCACCCTCAGATCAGATGCCACCGATCCGAGGATCAATACCACAATGCCGAACATCAGCATTCCTGCACACGATGCCCTGAACAATAGTTTATTATTAAATGCTGTGCTCATCTGAAATGAATTAAATTATTATCTTTTTCAGCGCCATATAAGCTGCCCCGATAACTCCCGCATCACCTGCAAGGGCTGACTGCTCAATACTTACCTGGTTAATACTGACCGGCTGTGCCCACCGTGAAGCCTCTTCTCTGATCCGGGGGATCAGGGATACAGCCGGACCAAACACCCCTCCCCCCATGATTATCTTCTGAGGATTGAAAAGACTTATGAGATTTGCCACCGCCATCGCCCAGAACTCAATACATTGTGAGATAACGGCCGAAGCTACAGGATCGCCATTATCATATGCAGAAAAAACTTCGTAAGATGTAATATTCTCCGATAAAATATTCTTAAGCACCCCGTTATATCCTCTGCCTTGTTTAATCATTCTTTTTGCATTCGATGCAATTCCTGCTCCCGAAGCATAATACTCGAAGCAGCCGCAGGCAATATAATCATCAATGAAGGGTCTGTTTAATGCCATCCATCCGATTGAGCCTGCAACATCATGACTTCCCCTCAGTATTTCTCCATTAACAAGTATGCCTGCCCCGATGCCGGTCCCTACCGACAGGAATATAGCATCTTTGCAGTTTTTCGCATTGCCCTGCCACACTTCTCCCATTATATAGCAGGCCCTGTCGCTTTCAATGACTACAGGAATCCCGCCACTGACCGAAACGGCTTCTTCAAGGAGAGGATAATCCTCCCATCCGGGTATATTGGGAGCCCATACTTTACCTGTACCGGCATGGCTTATTCCCGGAACGGAAATGCCAATTGATCCGATCTTAAACCCTTCACCGGATGAGGAACTGATAATGTCAGAAATGTTAGTACTTATCAGTCGCCCTACCTCCGTACCTTTCCTCTTATCAAGTGATAAGGTGTTTTTTCTGATCAGAGTTCCATCTTCTGTAAAAACAGCATATGCCAGTTTTGTACCGCCGAGATCCATTCCCAGTACAGCCATGTTACTACCTCCTGTAAGATCAATTTACTTTACTATCCTGGCTGTCTGCTCCGGTACATTCCATCCCGACAATTTTAGAACAGGGAGCTTCCCACTGATTTTATCAGCCGGACAGCTGACCGTAAGTGTGGTGCTTTCAGATGGTGCAAGAGTGATATAACCGGCTGACCAGTAAGAAGGCAGTATTTCTTCGCCATCGACAGTAAGCCGGGGACGGAGGAAGAATGCTATTCCGGAGGAATTATTTACTATCCTGACAGAGTATTTATTCCCGGTTTTATCGTTTGTTGCATTTTGTATGCTCACGGCGACAGATGTTTCAGAAAGGTTGTTCAGTTCTTTGTAAGTGCCGTCGGATGAGAGCCAGTAAACATTATGGGAGACTATCCTGCCTCCCTGATCTTTCAGGTTAAGAACGACAAAGAGAATCCCGCGGTTATTTTCCCTTATGCGGGCTAGAGATTCTGTCACTTTTACTTCGGAAGGACCGAGGCTGAAATATGCTTCTTCGCTGAAAACAGATTTTGACTCAAAATCAAAGACTTCAACACGGGCTGTAAGATTAGGTGCCGGTTTATATTTCCTGTTAAGAACCGTAACTTTCAGATCATTAAGATTCAGCTGAATATGTAAGGGCTCACATGCATTCTGCATGAAATAATATCCGGCGTTGGTCTGGAGGAACCAGTCATAGACCTGCCAGACAACGCTGGGGAAAGCAGCATTGATCTTCCAGAGCATCACCCCGCCGATATCATTAAGTTTATGTCCGGCTGCTTCGAAGATACCCTGATAACCTTTTGCATTCATCATCTGCATCTTATTGCAGAAATCTTCCATGCTTTCCGGCTCGCCGTATCTTGAGACCATTTCTTTATAGTACAGGTCCCACCGGCCGTTACCTGTTGCAGCATCATGATATCCCCACGAATGATTCAGGGGGAAAGGCAGGGTTTTGTCCCATACAAGGTTTGGGATCACCTTTGGCAGGATATCCCATGTCACCATGGAAGGGATCCCTGTCTCGTCCTTAAATACCCAGTCTTTGGCATCAATTGCCCTTGTATAATAGCTTTTCGGATCCTGCCAGGTATATGGCCCACCGCTGTAAACGCCAGTAGGGAGGCCATCCGGCCATGATCCCGGCCATCCTTCAGGAAGTTTTGCAAATCCGGATGAGCTTGGAATGAATGGTCTTGTACCATCAAGTTCAATGATGCTGTTACGCATGAAATCATAAAGTTCCCGTCTTGCGTGTCCTTCATTCCCGCCTGTCCATACCAAAAGGCCCGGGTGGTTCCTGATCCTGAGTATTGTACTATGAACATTCTTCTTAAAGACATCACTTTCGAGAGGCCAGTCGGGAGATCCCTTGAATTCACCCTGGGTATCACCTGTTATCCAGAAATCCGACCAGACAAGAAGTCCGTAGCGATCGGCTGCATCAAAGAATTCATCGCATGGAGTAACTCCTCCGCCCCATATCCTTACAAGATTTATGTTTGCATTGCGGCACAGACGCATCTCATAATCATACCGGAGTGAATCGCGGTTAAGCATCATATCCGGAACCCATGCACCACCCGTCAGATGTATCCTTTTACCGTTCACATAAAAATCGCGGCGCCAGCTGCCATTGACATTTACCGCTTTTGTTGAAACAGTTCTTATACCAAAAATGAATGAAGTATCATTACATATGCCTGAAGCATTCAAATATTGAAGCCTTATTTTGTAGAGATTAGCCTGCCCATAACCATTCGGCCACCATAAAGCCGGTTTTAAAATGTTCAGTTCACTGGTATTGGTCCCGTTCAGATCAACAGTCACATTATCATTTGCCTCAATCGTAACTGATTTTGTGAACTTTACCGGTTTGCCCCTGAAGTTCTCAGGTGCAATTGTAACTATGAGACTGCCCTTTTCACTGACCTTACTATGATTAATAAGAGAAAGACTAAGCGATATCTTTGCCAGTCCGGTGTCGGGAAGATTAGGCAGCTCTGTAACAAGTTTCGGATTGCTGAATGTAACGGCACCTGAAGTGCGCAGGTAAACAGGCAGCCAGATACCCATATTCCTGTCCCTTACAGGAGGCATCCAGTCCCAGCCGACAGAACATAACATTGTGACATTTTTCCCGATATCGCCTGTCGGACCACCATTAAGATAAAAATCTCCAAGTGCTTCAAGTTGTTCCGGAGCCGGCAAACCGGGATAATCAAGAGGATAAATCTTAACTGCCAGAGCATTTTCCTCTCCGGGTTTGATATACTCTGAAATATCGAAGCTATACTGAGCGAACATTCCCGCCATATCCGTGGAATCAGCGATCTGTTTCCCATTGATCCATACCGCTGCCCTGTAATTAATCCCCTTAAAAACAAGCTGAAAATGTCTCCCCCTGTCTGTTCCCGGGATACTGAAAAGCGTCCGGTACCAGTAGGGTTTCTTCCATGGATTGGAATATCCGGGAAGATGGCTGAATTTACCCAGATCATATGTTTTGTTGAATTCATCTGATGCATCAGGAATAAGCATATTATTCAATCCTGAATACGGATCGGGATATACTTTATTTGCTACCAGTCCCGTCAGAACCGTTGAGGGAACCTTCACCGGGAACCAATAAACATTTGATTTATATCCCGGGACTGATATTTTCTCCCCGGCTTCCTTTATAAGCGCAGAAGACTGAAGTTCAAAATTAACAAGCTTTACCTGCTTTGCACCCTGTGAAAATAAGCCCGTAGTTATGGCAGACACAAGTACAAGACTACTGATTCTCAATAATATTCTGGTCATGGTCCCGGTATTTAGATATGTTTTTTTCTACATTTCCCGCTAATTTAAATATATCTGCCGAAAGAATTAGTTTTTAACGAAGGTTTATATTACCGAAGTTTAGGAAAAAACAGTTATTTTGTAATGACTTCATTAGAGATTAACAGAGATGGCAGATACTATCAAAAAGTGGACTGAATCGATTCTTCCCTGGCTTCTTGATCATGGGCTGAAAATAGTATTTATCGCGGTTGCTGCCTGGTTACTTAACAAGATCCTGAGCAGAATAATTATCAGGACTGTCAGGGTTGCCATTGTGGCAAACGAGAATATGTCGAAAGAAGGAGAGAAAAAAAGGGAAGATACCCTTATAAGGATTTTTAATGGTGCTTTAAGGATAGTGATTTTAATTCTTGCAATATTGATGATCCTGCAGGAACTGGGGCTGAAGATTGGTCCGCTTATTGCAGGAGCCGGTATTGTAGGTCTGGCAGTAGGATTCGGTGGCCAGTACCTGATCCGGGATATTATTTCCGGCTTGTTCCT
The DNA here is from genome assembly GCA_029564935.1 of Bacteroidota bacterium. GTDB lineage: Bacteria > Bacteroidota > Bacteroidia > Bacteroidales > VadinHA17 > LD21. The sequence goes on along the minus strand of JAKQPD010000291.1, from coordinate 24,887 downwards.
TATACTTGAAAATCAATACAGGATCGGCGACAGTATAGATATAAACGGGGTCAGCGGACTCGTGGAAGATATAAGCTTAAGGAAAACAACTCTGCGGGATATTAACGGGACAGTTCATCACATTCCCCATGGAGAAATAAAGCTGGTATCGAATCTTTCCAAGAACTATGCCCGTGTCAACCTTGATATCGGGATATCCTACAATACAGATCTTGACCATGCGATTAGTGTGATCAACAGGACCGGCAAAGAACTTGCAGAGGATCCTGCTTTTAGTGATTCAATTATATCTCCTCCTCAGTTTCTGAGGGTAAATGATTTTGCCGATTCAGCAGTAATCCTTAAGATACTTGGCGACACAAAACCTTTAAAGCAATGGGAAGTAACCGGGGAAATGCGGAAACGGCTGAAAATTGCTTTTGACAGGGAAGGTATTGAGATTCCTTTCCCACAAAGAGTTATACATGAGAATAAAACCGGAATTAATGGAAACAGGACCTAATGTAAGGCGATTTGGGACAATTCCGGTTTTCTTTACAGCCATATCCACCATTCTGGGTGCAATACTTTTCCTCAGATTCGGTTTTGCCGTGGGGACACTGGGATTCTGGGGAGCATTCCTGCTTATCATCCTCGGCCATTCGCTTACCATTCCTACGGCATTTGCGATCTCGGAACTAGCAACAAATAAGAGAGTTGAAGGTGGAGGTGAATATTTCATAATATCCAGGTCGTTCGGACTGAATATCGGGGCCACAATAGGAATAGCTTTGTTTATGTCACAGGCCATAAGTACCGCTTTTTATATAATAGCCTTCACTGAAGCCTTCGGGTTTATTTTCGATTTTTTCTCCGGATCACTGGGAATAAATCTTCCGCGGCAGGCCATAAGTATACCTTCAATGCTTGCGCTGGGCTATATTATCCTCAAAAGAGGGTCAAATCTCGGAGTTAAGATGCTTTATATAGTTGCAGCAATACTCTTCCTCTCGCTTTTACTTTTCTTCTTCGGGAAAACGGAGTATGGCATAAATATGGGTTCCCGGCTGCCGGCAGGTGACATCAGGAACATGAAGGATTTTTTCATGGTATTTGCCATTGCATTCCCTGCATTTACAGGAATGACAGCAGGAGTGGGCCTCTCAGGAGAACTTAAGGATCCTTCGAAATCGATACCCCGAGGTACAATTATCGCCACAATCACGGGAATGATCATCTACACCGGAGTGATATACAAGTTTGCCATATCTGCCAGTCCTGAAGATATGCTGGCCGATCAGCTTTTAATGTCGAAGATAGCTGTGCTGGGGGTGGTTATTGTACCTGTTGGACTGGCAGCATCAACCCTGTCTTCCGCGATAGGATCAATTATGGTGGCGCCCAGAACATTACAAGCCCTGGCACTTGACGGTTCCTTCCCTTCCGCAAAAATAAACAAATGGCTTTCACTGGGAAGAAAATCAGATAATGAACCTGCAAACGCCACTCTTGTCACAATCATTATTGCGATGGTTTTTGTTACTCTCGGAAGCGTTAACGCCGTTGCGGAAATTATCTCAATGTTTTTTCTTGTCACTTACGGGTCGTTATGCCTGATCTCCTTCCTGAATCATTTCGGCTCCTCACCCTCATACCGTCCCTCTTTCAGATCAAGATGGTACCTGAGCCTTACCGGATTCCTTATCGCCGTCTGGGTAATGTTCAAAATAAATGCTCCTTATGCCCTGGCTTCTCTGATCCTTATGACCGCCGTCTACTCCTACATAAAGGTTTACAACCGTGAAAGGGATGGCCTTGAATCTTTATTTGCAAATGCACTCTTCCAGATAAACCGTAACATCCAGGTCTACCTCCAGAAATCGGGGAGCAAGAAGAAAAAGAAAGAATGGAGACCAAGTGCAATCTGCATTTCAAAAGATTCCTTTGTACGGTCAAAAGCATTTCATCTGCTTAACTGGATCTCTTACCGTTACGGATTCGGAACCTACCTCCACAGGATAGATGGATATTATTCCCGGGCAACATCACGGAAAGCTATGGAAGAACTTTCAAAACTAATCGAGATATATGATACGACCAACAACCATGTATTTGTTGACACTCTGATATCTCCTTCATATACCTCAGCCCTGGCCCAGGCTATACAGTTACCTGGTATTTCAGGTATGGAAAATAATATGGTGATATTCGAATATGACAAGGAGAATCCTGAAAATCTGAAGGAGATAATTGAAAATACGGGTCTGATCGCTGCCGGTGATTTTGATATCTGTCTTCTTGCATCAAGCAGGAAAGAGATGAATTTCAGGAATGGGATCCATGTCTGGCTCGATTTTCATTACCCTGAGAATTCAAGTCTTCTCATACTCCTCAGCTTCATAATATCGGGGCATCCCGACTGGAAAAGAGCGAACATAAAACTTTTCGGGACCTGCAGGGAAGGAAAAGATGAGGAGACCAGACAGAATCTGACTGATCTGGTCAGGTCAGGCAGACTGCCGATAACTGAGAAAAATATTGAAATCGTTCACGAGGAGCCCGGAAAGACCCTGAAGAATATTATAAATGAAAAATCATCTCATGCCGCTCTTACTATGATCGGTTTTAATGAGCAGACTCTGAAGCGACTTGGAGAATCTCTTTTAAACGGTTATGAGGGTGTAGGGACTATTCTGTTCGTGAATTCACACAACCAGAAAGAAATAGTCTGAAATGTAATATATTCATTATGTGACCTTTGTCCTTCCCATCCACGACAGATCAATATCCGATCCGAAATGTTCCCTGAAGATCCTGTAATACAATAACTCTTCCTTTGAATTGATAATCTGCCCGTTACTTAGATTCCGCTCGATCCTGAAGTCATTATCCGAAATATTGTTCCCGGCATAATCAGCTAGCAATTCCTTAACACCTGCTCCCTCCCAGAATTTTGCTTTTGGTCTTCTTAGTATTTTATCCGGGAGCATACCCTCCATGGATTTTCTGAGTATCCACTTTTCTGTTTTTCCATGAATTTTATATCCGACGGGGATCGTAAAGGCAAATTTAACAATCTCAGGGTTGGTAAAAATCATGTGAGCGATCATACCATGAGCAAAAGCACACCTGTCAACCCGCTGAAGTGCTGTGTTGTGAAGGGCACCTGTTATCCTCAATAGTTCTTTTTCAAGGTCCACGGCCGGAATGGATTTAAGGTATCCGTATCCTGCGAACAATTCATCACCGCCTTCCCCGGAAAATACTTCATCGACGTATTCCGATGCAAGACGGGCAATAAGATAATTCATTAATGATGATCTTACGAGTAGTGCGTCAAAAGATTCCAGATGATATATTACCTCGGGTAAAATCGCCGTCATCTCTTCCGGAGAGACCACTTTCTCATGATGTTCAGATTTTATGTATCGTGCCACTTCACGGGCATATTCAAGATCAGGTGCACCTTTCATTCCTGCTGCAAAAGTTCTAAGCTTTTTCAGATGCCTGGTAGCCAGGGCACATATGACACTGGAATCCAGTCCGCCCGAAAGCCACGATCCGGTGTTCTCCGTTCTGATACATTCCGAAATTGCTTTATCAAGAAGTTTATATAGTTTTTCTGCAATCTGGCCGGGAGTCCCGGTAGCTTTTTTTCCTGCAGATATACTGAAGAACGGCCTGAGTTTTTCACCTTCAAGAATGTGCCCTGGAGCCATTTCGCGGATCTCCTTTGTAAAAGGCAGAAGTGCTTTTATCTCTGATGCAAAACACATGTTGCCATTCTTGTCATTTCCGTAATAAAGAGGAGCTGCTCCCAGTTCATCTCTTGTCATTATGAAACTACTTTTACCGGGTTTCACTATGACATAATTGCCGGGACTGCTTATATAACCGGCATCACCGGCTTCCAGGCATTTCTTTACAGTTTCCTTTTCCGTTTCGTTCCAGATTATTCCTATTGTTGTTCCCCCTTTTTCAAATACTGAAATACCTGCATTCCCTCTGTAACGGAAAGTGCCAAGCATCTCTGAAACCTCTTCCGTCGTATTATCTGCTGCTATTCCTGCTATACCTGCCATTCTTCTTTTTTTATTTTCATTAAACTGATTTATTCTATGTTATTCTGCGTTAAGCAATCTGATTCTTTCCGGCTCTCCCATCTTTTCGCCCGTTTCCCTGTCGATTGCATACCATGCCCCATCTATCAGTCTGGTTATTATCTGACCGCACAGGTGCGGATTACCCTGGAAATGTGGAGTATCCAGAAGTCCTGTCCTTATCGCATCAGAGATGACAACCGGATCTGACCATGGATCTTCACTTTGATTCTTTCCCCTGTCCGATAATTCTTCAAGTAATATACGGGCTTCCGATTTCAATTCATTTTTCCGGGCAATAACCCTTTTATCTTCAGACATATCCGGCATCCCGTAAAGGGTATTATGAAGGACACCATGAGCAATATTACAACTCTGGATCAGCTCATCGGGGAAAATAGCATGGTCTCCTTCGCTGAAACCCACAACATGAAGAATATGTGGTTTGAGTGCCATGCTAATTACTGCGGAAGCAGCCAGCTGACCCTGGGCAAAAGAAGGATCGGAAGAGAAATGGGCCAGGCCTGCCCTTACCTGACGGAACACAGTGAATGATTCATCAGAAAGTTCTTCTATCATTTCGTTTTTGGCAAGCATTTTTGCAATATCCATTTCTGCGGAAGTACCAGGGGGATTGTTGAACATATACTGGGAGACATAATGCCTTACACCTGATTTTTTTGCATTCCAGGCAGCCAGGAATGCCATTGCCACTGCAAGGGAATCATGTGCATCACGCAAACTCCACTGGTGGGATTCATTTACTTCAACGGGAATATTTTTCAAGGCATACCAATGCATAACTTCCTGATGTTCTTTTATCGCATCTGAAATAAGCCGGCCGGAGCGTCCGTCAATTACGCTGTACCAGCACAATGGAATTGCCGCCCAGGCATTTCTTATCGTTCTGACACTCATTTCAGCCCACTTTAAAAGATCCCGGGTACCTGCATAGCACCTGACAAGCGGGAAATTTCCGCATCTGGTACTTTTATAAATTGCCTCCAGGTCTTCAGGCTTACGTAATGGAACACCTCCTGCTCCATCCTGGCTGTGGTCCATTTCTTCAGGACGGAAAAAATGCTCCTGTGCATTCTGATCCGGACCGATTGAGAGTATATCAAGTACCCCTGATTCAGCGATCTTAACAACTCCTTCAATAGTTTCATGTAAAGAAGGTCTTCCGAAATGATGCCGGATAAGGGGATAAGGATACTTTTTATTTATCCGGTCGACAAGATTATCAGGGAGAGTGCTTTCGGAACTCTTCCCGGTATCGCCTCTGAGATATCGCTTAATGTGTTCAGCAGATTCAGTACCGTCGAAAGCAATATCAAAAAGACCTGAATCACGTGCTACGCGGGCCACCGGGGGTGTGCCCCCAAAAATCATTCTGATATTTGATGGTCCTCCTTTTGAAATTTCAGCTTTCAGTTCCGAGAAAAGCTCTGAAGCAGATTCAGGTGTAAGCCTGTAACTTATTGCCATTATGTCCGGCTTTTCTTCCCTGATAATCTTCACAATCCTTTTAACGGAAACTGCCGGCCCGTACGAAATAGTCCGGTAACCCTCCGTTTCCGCAAGCTTGAGAAAATGGTGAAGCCCTCCAACATGAACACAGCTGCCAATGGCAGCGCCAATAATAGTTTTCATTATTATGATTTTTAATAATTATCTCCTATCCCTCTTCCTGTCAGACGGAATCCTGCAGGAAGGCCGGCAGGTCATCTGACAGTCTCTCCGATAGCAAGAAGCCGGAGATCACGTACGCTCATACCGGCTATGCCAAGGTTTTCCACTGTTCTACCATTTTCCCGGTAATCGGTCTCATTCAAGCCACAGGCGAGCTGGATCACAGAGTCTATTGTAGGTGTAGGAACATTGAGCATTCTGCCTGTTGATGCAATTGGTACAAGGCTGAAGGGAACGTCTTCTTCTATATATCTTACTCTCAGCGATCGTGGAGCAAGGATCCCTGCGTATCCGACATTCTTCATCATTGCTTCAAAAAGAGTATTCCCAGCTGAGCTGTAGGCCATATATAACCATTGTCTTGCAGAAATGGCCCTGATACCAATGGCTTCCGCGACTTTGACCCTTTCATCATCTATCTTTTCAAGGATCTTTGCCACTGCCGGAGTAACTCCTTCATGGTAAAACTGGAAATCTGTATCATGTTCTATCCAGCCGGCATTCAGTACACACAATGCCGGATGGAATACACTTCCGATATTCTCAAGACTTGTCTTGAAAACATTATCGCCCGGAACAAATTGCGGGTAAAACTGACGGAGTTTAGTGATGACATGGGGAATAAGGTGGGCGCGGATGGATGCCACCGGGATGGAATTCTTGATCCTGAAAATATGCACCTGGGAGGGCCCTGTTGCCCTTGAAGCATATATGAACGTCTGAGCCTCGGCGATTATAACATTCGCTGTTACTTTTTGTCTCACCAGTACCTGTTTAAACTCCAGAGCGCCGAAGGTTCTTCCCGGATGCAGGACAATGATCTGGTCATCAACCAGGAAGGGAGCCATTTGTTCTGCAATCCACCTGTGACCGTTTGCCGGAACAACGACCATTATAAGTTCTACTCCTTTTATTGCATCCCCTATCGAAGTGGTTGCCATGTTTATCTTGCCAAAACCTTCCACTTCCCCGGTAATCTCTATTGATCCGGAAGATTTTACACCCCACAATCTTTCCTCACCCCTGTTGAAGAGATTGACTTTATGGCCCATGAGTGACAGATGTCCGGCCATAGCGAGACCGCCGTGACCGGCTCCGAGAACGGCTATCCTGTATCTGTTGCCGGAATTCGTAATTTCCATTTGCTGGATATTTTTATTGATCTGACAATATAGCTTTTTTACGGGAATTATTTAAGAAGTTTCTTAATATTATAAAGCTTATTTAATGCTTCGACCGGGGTAAGATTATTTATATCTATCTCAAGGATCTCATCACGTATTTGTTTCAGTACAGGATCGTCGAGCTGGAAGATGCTTAGTTGAAGGCCTTCCCTGTGATCTGCCAGGCCTGCCACAGGTTTGGCAAGCTCCTGTTTCTGGTGACCCTGCTCCAGTTCCTTAAGTATCTCATTAGCCCGGCTGACAACACTTCTTGGCATACCGGCCATCCTGGCAACATGGATCCCGAAGCTGTGCTCACTCCCCCCCCTCTTTAATTTCCTGAGGAAGATCACTTTATTGTTAAGTTCTTTGATTGAGACATTATAATTCCTTACCCTCGGAAAAGAATTCTCCATCTCGTTCAATTCATGATAATGAGTGGCAAACAATGTTTTGGCTCTCATTTTGCTCTCATGAAGATATTCGATCATTGCCCATGCAATTGAAATGCCATCATAAGTGCTTGTTCCCCTGCCTATTTCGTCAAGAAGTACAAGACTTCTGTCTGACAGGTTATTCAGGATACTGGCAGTCTCATTCATTTCAACCATGAAAGTTGACTCTCCCAGGCTTATATTGTCTGAAGCGCCAACCCTCGTAAATATCTTGTCCACTATGCCTATCCTGGCAGCCCTGGCAGGTACAAAACAGCCTGTCTGTGCCATCAGGACAATGAGAGCCGTCTGGCGCAGAAGGGCTGATTTTCCCGACATATTTGGCCCTGTTAGTATTATGATCTGTTGATCCTCTGTATCAAGAGCCAGGTCGTTCGGGACGTATGATTCACCCACAGGAAGCTGTTTTTCAATTACCGGATGGCGGCCATCGCTGATTTCTATTCTGTCGGAGTCGTCAAGAACAGGTCTTACATAATTATTTTCCGAGGATACGACAGCAAAGGACTGCAGGCAATCCAGCCGTGCAATCAGGACCGAATCGAGCTGTATGGGCGGGATGAAATTGAGTATTGCCAGAACAAGGTCATTGAAAAGACGGGTTTCAAGATCAATGATTTTCTCTTCGGCACCCAGTATCTTCTCCTCATATTCCTTAAGCTCTTCTGTTATATAGCGTTCGGCACTGACGAGTGTCTGCTTTCTGATCCATTCCGGAGGCACTTTATCTTTATGAGTATTCCTGACCTCGATATAATACCCGAAAACATTATTATAGCTTACTTTAAGCGAATTGATCCCGGTACGAAGGCTTTCCCTGTTCTGTAGTTCATTGAGATAGTCTTTCCCGCTGTAAAGTATCTTCCGCAGTTCGTCAAGCTCGGGTGATACATTGCCTGCTATTACATTACCCCTGATCAACTGTACCGGTGGATCATTATTCAGCTCACGACCGATCCTGTCGGCAAGTGCTTTACAGGGATTCAGCTGTTCGGCGAGCATTGCCATTGGCTGGCAACCACTGTTCAGACAAAGTGACTTTAACGGATCAACCGCCTTAAGGGCTCTTTTAAGCTGAACCACTTCCCGTGGATTGATCCTGTTTACCGCTACCTTCGACAAAAGTCTTTCCAGGTCACCCACCTGTTTTATCAATGCCGCCAGTTCTTCCCTGAAAAGACTCTTCCCGGCAAGATGCTGAACAATATCGAGCCTTTCATTTATGGGCTGAATATCCTTCAGAGGCAGCGATAGCCATCTCTTTATCAATCTTCCTCCCATAGGAGAAATTGTCCGGTCCAGAACATCAATCAGTGTTTTTGCTCCTTCATACGGTGAATGGAAAAGCTCGAGGTTCCTTACAGTGAATTTGTCGAGCCATACATATCGTTCTTCATCTATCCTTGAAAGGCTGGTAATATGTCCAAGCTGTTCATGCTGTGTTATATCGAGATAATAGAGAATTGCCCCGGCAGCTATGATGCCGTAAGTCATGTTCTGAACGCCAAAGCCTTTAAGTGAACTTGTCTCAAACTGTTTCAGAAGCCTGTCATTTGCAGCTTCAGATGTAAATATCCAGTCATCCAGCTTGTTTGTATAGAATTTCACACCGAAATTCTCGATGAACAGTTCTTTTTTCCTGTTTTCATAAAGTACTTCCTTTGGCTGAAAATTATTCAGCATCTGGTCGATATATTCAGGTGTTCCTTCTGTCGCAAGAAATTCGCCTGTTGATATATCGAGGAACGAGACGCCTGCTATTTTCCTGTCGATATGAACGGCTGCCAGAAAATTATTTTCCTTATGATTCAGGACATTATCATTCAGGGAAACTCCGGGAGTAATGAGCTCTGTAATCCCCCGCTTTACTATTTTTTTGGCAAGCTTCGGATCTTCAAGCTGTTCACATATCGCCACTCTCTGACCTGCCCTTACCAGCCTGGGAAGATATGTATCCAGGGCGTGATATGGAAATCCTGCGAGTTCCACAAATGATGCCGAGCCGTTAGCACGACGTGTAAGTGTAATACCGAGTATCTCAGACGCCTTAATTGCATCCTCCCCGAAGGTCTCATAAAAATCACCAACCCTGAAAAGAAGTATAGCGTCAGGATGTTTTGACTTGACGCTGTAATACTGCTTCATCAAAGGTGTTTCAACATATTTCTGGTTATCAGACACCATGTTAGTACCTTAGGAAAATGATAATAATTCTCATCCTAAACAAAGATACATTATTATAAGTACTTAAAGTGAGCTAAAGTTTGGAGTACTTAAAGTTTAATATATGGAGTTATTAATTATTTGAGGATCGAAATTAAAACTTAAAACTTCAGGTAGAAATCCTTTGTAAGATCAATATATTCCTGAGTGAATTCATGTCTTTTGCCGTGTTCGATTGTGAGGAATTTTTCAGTGGCCTTATTCCTTTTTCTTGAAAATTCAATTATCAGTCTCCTTACTTCAATGGTCGGCAGAGGTCTGATCTTCAGGATATCATTACAGTAAAGTCCGGATTCATTTGCTTCAGCAATAAAAACATTCCCTTCCGGATAGGGCATTATAACCTGAGCCCGGCCATCTTCTGTGAGCAACTCCGACATACCAAGGAGGAGATCTTTATTATTCAGAGTGACATTATGTCTTGCGGCAGCTTTCACCGGATCCGGATTTTTCAGGGAGTTACTGAAAAATGGAGGATTGGATACAACAAGATCAAACTTATGTGCTTCCGGCAGAAAATTCTGCAGGCTTGTATTGATTACCCTGATTCTGTCAGACCACCTGCTTCTGCTGACGTTGCTGCATGCCTGGCCAAATGATTCCGGGTCAGGCTCGATGGCAGTTATTTCAGCTTCGCTCCTTTGCGCGAGCATCAGGGCGATCAGCCCAGTTCCTGTTCCGATATCCAGAATGGTTTTAACCCCGGTAACATCGGCATATGCCCCGAGCAATACTCCATCAGTGCCAACCTTGAATACACATCTGTCCTGGTGAATTGTAAACTGCTTAAAACTGAAAGAACCGGATGGCATTGCACTTAAGTTTTGAAGTGAAGGAGCTCGGCAGCAAAATTAATCTGTTCGGGGTTACCAAGCAGGTAGGCAATATCTTCACTGTGAAATACGGTTTTTGGTACAGGATGTTCGATAACATCGCCTCCTCTTCTTATTGCCAGAACTGTTACTCCTGTTTTTTTCCGGAGATCAATGTCAATAAGGGATTTACCTTCTGCTTCAGAGCCTGTCCCGACCTTTACGGCAGTAATATTTATATTTGAGAATTCATCCAGAATTGATGGCTGGTTCACAGGGTCTTTTGCGGTAAAAGCACCCAGGTTCATGCTGCGGATCCGCGTCATGATACGGTTTACTTCCCTCTGCGGGATCAGTCTTTTAATAAGGATCCTGTTCAAAAGGTCGATCGCAATCTCCAGCTTTTCAGCTAAAACCTGATCTGCTCCCACCTGATAGAGCGCCTCAACATTCCTGATGAGAGTTGAACGGACAAGGATATAGACGCTTTTGTTCATCCTTCGAACTTTCTCAATTATTGCCATTGATGGGACAATGCTGCCTACTGATACAACAACTATATCAGCTGTATCCACACGTGCTTTCCTGAGTATCGGTTCATTCACCGCATCCCCGTAAACCACAAGATCTCCCTTGTTCATCTTTTCACGGGCCAGCGACGGATCAAACACGATGGATATATGTCTGATATTATTGTATTTTGCCATCTGGGAAAGCTTCAGGGCACTGGCATCCCTTCCAATAATTACCAGATGATTATCAAATTCCGGTATCTCCGTTTCTTTCAGAGGGAACAACCCATTTATAAGGAATCCGGGAATAGGCAATCTGAGAAGTGTCCTGACCAGGAAAGGTGAAAGGTAAAACAATAAAGGTGTAAAGGCAATTGTAATAACGGCAACTGATATAAAAAGATGATAATAGAACTCCGGAAATATTGAATTGTCAAATCCTATCTTTGCCAGCACAAATGAGAATTCCCCCACCTGGCTTAAGGCAAGTCCTATCAGAATTGTTCCCTGAAATGTATGTTCGAGTATAAAACCCGTTCCGCCTGCAATAATGGTCTTTATAAGGATCAGGAGCAAAACCGTGATAATGACCAGCTGGAAATTATCGGTAACGAATTTCAGATCAAGAAGCATTCCTACCGACACAAAAAAGAAACTGGCAAAAACATCCTTTACCGGCAGAAAATTTCCGAAAACATTATAACTGTATTCAGATTCAGAGATCATCAGTCCCGCAAGAAATGCACCGAATGCAAGCGACATTCCCAGTTTTGAGGTCAGCAGGGCAGATGAATCAGCCAGTATATCAGTAAAAAGCAGGAGTGGGGCAAGAAGCAGATCCTGAAAAATGAGAATCCCCAGAACAGTACGTCCGTAATTGGAAGTCAGCTCGGAACGTTCCTGCAGAAGTTTCAGCACAAGCGCCGAGCTGCTCAAAGCAGCCAGGAATCCCATCAGCAGTGCACCCTGCCAGTTCAATCCGTAGAAATGAGAGATGCCTGTGAAAATAACGGCTGTAAACATAACCTGGATCAGTCCACCCAAAAACACTATCCTGCGGATCTTCAGCAGATGAGATAACGAAAACTCAAGCCCGATTGTAAACAGAAGAAGAACAACGCCAATCTCAGCCATAAGCTCTATTTCGTGCCTGGCTTCAATAAGTGATAATAAATGCGGACCTGCAATTATACCTGTAAGAAGATATCCTACCACAGTGGGTATCCTGAAACGGGTAAAGACAAGATTCACCAGAGTGGATAAGGCAAAGATTATAACGATGTCCTTTAATATTGCTAATTCCATATGATCCTTCAGGAAATCAATGACAATCCCGCTAAAGATAATTTATTTCACCGCAGATTTAGAGGGAGATATAATGATTTTTTATAAAAATAATTAACAGGAATTCCGTGCTATGGATTAAACAGAATAATAAAACTGCTTAACTGATCTGTGTTGCATTGCGCTTCTAAGCCTTTGAGCCCCTGCGCCCCATAGTCGTCAACCAAACGGAGTTTTGTGAGTAAAAGTTTCCCCTCCTTTTTTTAAGGAGGGGTGGCCGGGATTACAGATTTTGAAATGTTTACAATTCTGCTTTCCCGGCCGGGGTGGTTAAAAACAGATCCAACTGTAGTATAGTTATTTCTCAGATATGATCTGAGAGATTCAAGACTTTTTCGGTTAAATATATGTCTGTAATTCATTAAAAAAAAGGAATGAAAAAATTGAATCAACCACCCCGGCCAGACAATTTATATTTCTGCAAGTCCGAATATATCTGCGTCTGGCCACCCCTCCTTTAAAAGGAGGGGAAACTTATATAGTTATATTCCTGATAATTACAGCAATTTTTGCCATTAAAATATTCCTTAAGTTGACGGCTATGCCCTGTGCCGTTGTGCCGTTGTACCGTTGTGCCATTCACATCTACCACCCCGGTACGAAGTTCAGACCAAACTGACCATTCCTGAAACCTCCGTTCTGAAGCGGAAATGCATAATAAGGTTCCAGAACAAGGTAACCAAAAAGATTTATCCTCAGCGAGGCTCCCGTACTCACAACAGGAAATCTGTAACTACCATCGACACCTTTCGAAAGATCCTGGACAAATGTCATTTTACTTTCATTGTTCCACGCCATTCCCGCATCGACGAACAGGTTAAAGTCAGTAAAGAGCCATTTTGATTTTATAAGTGCCAGCCTTTCCGGACCAGTGAATGGCAAGCGTACTTCAGCATTGGCTACCATGATCCTTGTTCCGCTCAATCTCGAAACATTGAAAGTCCCACCTGTAAGGAAATCGTTGCCTGAATATGAAATGTTTTCATAACCTCTTATCAGCCATGGATAACCAAGGTAAAGCGGAGGTATTTTACCATTTTTGGCATCCTTACCGTACATACTGTAATTGTAGAACCGGAATGCAAGGCTTACAGGTCTTAGTTTGAAATATTGCCTGAAGTCGATCAGAGTTGTTATTACATCCAGTGATCCGAAATATTTCTCTGCCTGGAGTCTCGATCTGCTGCCCTGCATCGGGGCAGTCATCCCGAAATAAGAGTTATCGCTCACAAAAGCAACAGACACCTGCTGATAGTCATCGCCTGCCGGGGCATCGAGCTTTTCCCTTTTTCCCCCTATGTTATAGCCATCAAGAAGATAGTAATATGTATATCTGTCGATCCTGTAATAATACCATGATGAGGAGAGGTTCGCTTCAAATCTCCGTGTCTGCGATAAGGGATAGGATGCAAAAAATGAAATATTATCCTCAAACATCCTCATATAATCAATTCCGAGATTGATTACCGGAACAGGTTCATCATCAAGCATTATTGTATCATCAGATACTGACATATCTCCGTAGAGATAGGGAATATGGGATAATGATGCACCCCATTTGACTTTACCTTTTTGATTCAGATAAGCAACCTGTCCGCCGAAATCATAAATTTCTCCATTCAATGCAAGAGATGAATAGAGCTGATTATTTCCAACCATATCACTGAATAACATATTTACACTTCCTCCCATATTATTGCGGTGAACACCGGTTGAAAGGCCTATATCAGCACTGTTTGAAATATAGTCGAGTTTGAACTTCGACTTATAGGGTACCCGGGTTATCCTTTCGGAAGTCAGTACCGGTCCTGTTTGCCTTGTGTAAAGGGTTGAATCAATTATGTTCACAGAGATGTTCTTAAACGGAGGTAATGTTCCCGCATCAAAATTCACAAAATTCCTGTTTACCTCAGTATTCTTAAAATCGTTCCTGTTTGCTGCAACGATCCTGTATCCGTTGTTAAAGTAATAATTATAGGTGATCAGACCGTTTTCTGTAGCAGTGCTTAATGCAGGTGAATAAGGAGTTATCCCGCTGATTCCCGTCATATAGTCCGTAAGTCTGAGTACACGGTCCGTTGTAAGATCATATTCGTAGAGGTTCCTCATTCCGTCGGCATCCGAAAGGAAAAAGACCGATTTATTATCAGATGAAAAACACGGATCCATATTAAAAGCTCCCTTAAAAACATCTATCTCTTTTATCTTACCTGTTTTGAGATCATATAAAGCCAGATCGAAGCTGTATTTCCTTCCATAACTCCCGGTATTTAACTTCTCCTGTGAGAAAACAATATAATTACCATCTGATGACCATGAGGGGTGAAGGTTTGCCATAAGATCTGATGTCAGCTTAAGAACATCGCCGGTATCCAGATAATACAAATAAAGATCGCTGGTTCCGTTTACCAGGCCCGAAACAACTATTTTATTACCATCCGGTGACCAGGCAGGATTTGAAAATGACGGGACTCCCGGAATAGCTATTTCTCTTATGATCTTTCCCCTGGAAACATCTATTATGGCAAGCTTGTTTACTCCTTTTTCGAATATGACTATCACATATTTCTCTCCGTCCGGAGACCATGATCCGGTTGATTCGACATAATCAAAGTCGTCAATTGAATTGTTTCTCGCCACACTTGCGAGACGTCTGATTATTTTTCCGTTTTCAGTACCGGCAAGAAATAAGTCGAGAGTGAAAAGGTCCCTTTCCGAAAAAAATGCAACATATTTTCCGTCAGGGCTCAATGATGGTGAGATATTTATCCTGCCTCCATTTTTATCAGATACAATAACCTTTCCTGCAATATTATCAGCACTATCTTTAAGATACTGGCGGAAATAAACTTCATTGGCGCTTTTCCACATTCCTGAAAGAACATCCTGATTAACTTTTAATATTGTATCAAGTGCCATTTCGATACCATATTGTGCGGTCTTTTGAAAAAGCGGAATAATGACATTATCTCCCCAGGTCTTTCCGACCATTGCCCAGAAGGATTGTCCGTAACGGTAAGGAAAATATTCCGACTGGTCCGACAGCTTCTTCAGAGTGGGGAACCTGTTATTGAGAAGAGCATCTCTGATCCACATAGCCGTATTAGGATCGACACTTCCGATCGAAAAATATTCAGCCATACCTTCAACCATCCAGAGAGGGATATTATTTATTGACATCCTTACGGTTGTATCCTCTTTAATGAACATATTATACTGGAATGCATGGACCAGCTCATGGCCCAGTGTATGATCCGTCTGCGACAGAGACGGTGCAACAGGCATTATTACCCTGTTCTTAAGTGACTCCGTAACGCCTCCCGTTCCTGTCCCTATAAGACTGTTAATAGTATTTGTCTGCTGAAAATCGGGATGGTTGTTATAAAAGATCACGGGATTCCTGGTTTTGAAAGTATCCCTGAATATCTTCTGGTGGTTTAAATACCACTGCTCCGACCAGGATGTCAGAGTATTTAAAAGGGAATCGTTCTTCAGGTAATGATATATTTCAAAATAGGGAGTTTGGATCACATCAAATTTAAAAGATCTGTAGCCTGGTTTGTTCCTCCCGAAATACTGGGCATCAGCATTTATGCCAAAAAAGAGATATCCTGACAGGATCAGAATTACTGACAGGGCTCTGCTCTGTCCTCCGGATCTGATATGACTTTTTAATGTTGCCATAAATAATATTTTTAATTCCTGACATCACTAAACAAGTATCTCAAAATTCTAAAGTAATCTGCTATGAAAATTGTTTTCAAAAAATATGCCAATCTTGTCTCCCGGAGTTTGCTGACATTAAAATCTGAGAGCTTTAGGAGAGGAAATTTCAAATGTCTGAATTAGCTTCCGGACAGCTCTGTTTACTTTCGTAATCATTCTTTTCCAGGAAACGTCTCAGTCCTTCAATCTGAAAGATAAGCGGATACATCTTTTCGTCATACCACAGAAGGGCAAAATACAGGCCGATCGGTGAAGCCTTAACCTGATCCTGTTTTTCAATCCACCTTATTCCCTTAAGGCAGGCTTCTCTGTTTGTCTCTGCCAGGGCGCATATTGCTAATGAGGTTTCTTCCACAGTTCCGGGAATCCCGGTTTTTCCACTCCAGCTTCCGTCATCGCTCTGATTATCTATTAGGTATTTGCGGGCTTTTTCGGACATTTTACTAAGAAGGTTTCTTAATGATTTATCAGGTACTTCCGATCTGAGGCAGTCAGAAAGGTAGGTGCAGACTTTGGAAGTACCATAGACGGGGTTGGTCTGATCAGCGGTCCTTTGGTTGCCAAACCATAACGGTAACCATGCTCCGTCAGGCAATTGATGTTTCTCAAGATACCCGGCAGCTCTCAGGATACTCTGCTTCATTCTGTTTCTAAGTTTCACCGGAATTACCTTATTGAGCTTTTCTCCGGCTTTATTAAGAGCGAGAAGTCCGTGACCGGTCAGATCGGCGCAGCTTTTATCAAATGGCAGACGTCCCCAGCCTTTACAAAAGGTAGGGAACCCACCATCTGAATTCTGCAGATCAACCAGCCATCTGCATCCGTTGATAATTGCATCATTTTCCTCTGCCGCCCCGGAATAAAGTTCAAGCAAAGTCAGAATTGCTCCTGGTGTATCATCTGCATCAGGAACTGACCCTGAATAGCTTGTCCAACCCCATCCTCCGGGTTTCGCACCGTTAAAAGGATGCGGTTCTTTATATTGAAGAGCCAGAAGATGCTTTTTCAAATTGGTGATTTGTCCTGTATCAAGCCGGCGCTTAATGTCACTGCCAAGTGCTTTTACCGAGAGAGTAGTTACCCAGGTCGAGAGATCAGTATCGATAGGCCAACCGCCATCTTCGCGTTGCTGCCTGCGGAGGAACTCCAGTCCCTTCATTACTGTAATGTTGTCTGATTCTCCGCTCCTGATCAGACACATTGATACAAATCCCGTAAGAGGGATGGCCTCAAGAAAGCCTCCGCTTTCGGGAACAAGGTTTTTAAGCTTTTCTAAAGCCGGTTTTATAAACAGGTCTCTTAAAGTCCTGATCGGACTGACCTTATTTCCGCGCATCAGATGAAGACAAATACCTACTCCTATTAAGGCAGGCAGAGCATAACTCACAACCCGCAGGTTAAAAAATCTGTACACGGCAGGAGGCAGAAGTGTAAGTTCAAACGGTAAACCGGGGATTTGTCTGGCAAATGATGTTGGAATTACCCCGCAAACTATAAGCATTGACAGGATCGGGACCGAAAATGTATAATCGCTTCCATAGAACCGCAGAATGGACCTGGTAATTGTTTCAGGATCAAATTCGATCCCTTTCCCCGCCAGCCATTCCTCCATCCTTGAAAGTGTTTCAGTACCGGCTCCTTCGACCTGGCAATATTTTATAGCCGCATAGACCAGGAGTGTCGTACTTACATTACTGACAGAATCTGCTGTATCTCCATAACCGCCATCAGTATTTATATTAGCCAGTAACCATTCGTATCCCTGGAGTATCCGGGATTTATCGTCATTATTATTATTTATTTTTAGCGCCACAACAGCTACGGCTGTAGCCAGAGCGCTGGTCGATAATCTTCCTGTCCAGAAACCCTGAGGATTCATTTCATCCTTCAGCTGTGAACAAAGGGCGAGGTATCTTTTTTCTTCACTTTCGTATTCCATAATCAGTCTGCAAGTGATCCCAGTGCAAGTAATCCATAAAATGTATATTCAATATCCGGATCCCTGTCAAGTATATTGCTGAAAAATCCGTCATCAATGAAATGTGAATCAATGAAGCCCATACATTCAGGTTTTATCTTTATCAGATCATATCCGGCATACCGGAGAGCATATAATGATACTGCAGTGGAAAGCATGTCTGTGACCGGCGCTGCCTTGACAGCTTTGAATCCACCGTTAGTATCGTAGTAATCAAGCAGCTTCTTTATAAGATTTTCAACCGGCCTGTTAAAGCTGCTGTTAATCACAACAAGCGCAGCAATAACGGTTGATGGCAGTTTGTCATTCTCTTCCAGCTGTTTAAGATGTCTCATAACTTTAAGAACTGCAAGATAATCTCCGGTGTGCAAGCAGGTCAGGAGAGTGACAAATGCACTGTATTCAGGTTGTTTGTTCATCCGTCCGGCAAGGTTCCTGCGGATCTCTTTCCGGAGTGCTTTAATTGGTCTTTTGTCTTCAGATAATTCAGAGATAATGATGGCTGCACACTGAAGGTGAACACCGTCCGGGGTATTGTTTCTGCACACATTCTTTGCATAATTACCTGAGGCTATCAATAATTCGTTTAATCCGAGAGCCTTTGCAAGATAAAATCCGAACAGGGTATAATAAAGATCTGGATTACCGGCCCTGTCGACGAATCCTCCTGACGAATGCTGTCTGCTCCGGACAAACTTCTGCAGATCACTTATCGAATCATCGTGGAGCAGGGTCAGCGATTTCTTCAGATATACTGATGGACTTCCATCAATAAATTTCTTCAGAAATGGTCTTAATATGATACTAAAGATATTTGCTGAAAGTCTTTCCGATGATCTCATAAAGTGCAAGTTTCAGGGGTAAATTTTTCAACCCTGCAAGACATCTGTCTGTCATTCCCAGATAGTCTCCGATCATTTCCTCGATTTTTTCTGTGATCCGGTGATCCTTTATAAACTCAGGGAGAAGATTACTGTCATTTCCTGTGATTGAATCAAATATGTATTTCCTGGTTTCTTCCCCTGATCTTTCATAAAGTAAAGAGATTATTGCCGAGGGATTCCTAAGAACAGATTTCCCCGGGTCACCTGTAATATCTTCAAGATCGTCCTTTAACTGATAGGCTACGCCGATGAGGGAGCTGAACTTCCCCAGCAGTGTTATGGAGTCCCTGTCTGCGCCTCCGGCAACAGCTCCTGCCAGCAGAGATACTTTAAATGCCTCCCCTGTTTTGTCTTCAAATATCTTTAGTATTTCTTTTACTGAAGGAATGCTTTTATTTCTTCTTGCCAGTAACTCATTCCCCTGGCCTGCCGACATGTTTCTGTGCCCGTCTGATATAATCCTTAAGCATTCTGCTGTTTCATGAAAGTCACGGTTGCATTCAGCAATTAACCTGTATCCTTCTCCAATAAGCATATCGCCGGCATTTATTGCAACCGGAATGCCATATTTTGAATGTATTGTCTCCTTTCCATATCGAAGGTCATCGCCATCTTCGATGTCGTCGTGTACAAGTGAAGCTTTATGAAAACACTCAATGGACAAGGCAAGGCGCTTCATGACTTCAATATCAGGCTCCGGGCAGTATGCTTTATAACTAAGAACAGTAAGAAGAGGCCGGATCCTTTTCCCACCCGCGAGTAAAATCTCCCTCAGTATATCACCGGTCGGGTTCCGGGAAAGGTTTAATAACTTATCGATCTGATCCTCCGTAAATAAGGAATCAGTTATTTCTTTAAGATCATTCAGGTTAAGGATTTGGATTTCACCGGTTTCGTTAAAATGACGTATTTCTTCTTTTATCCATTCCTCATCTGCTTTTGTATCGACGCATCCGCATGAAAGAAGAGGTACTCCTATTGCCGGTATTGAATATTTATTAACAGCCTGGAATATTTTCTGCAGGACTTCCATACAGCCGACGCCTATGATTGCATCAACTTTGCCGCTTTCGACTAAGCGGGAGGCAATGGTAGTCCCTTCGGCGACGATGGTTAAATAACCCAGGTCTTCAGCTTCCCTTAGAAAACCGGAAATATTACAGTTACCGCATTCGCTGCATAATAATCCCAGCTCATCCTGCTGAGCGTTGCACATATTACTGTTTTTCAAGCATTGAGGAAGCAGGAGCATCCTTCTGTTAAATGGTATGGCCCCAACAACCGGACGCCAGATGGAATTACCACAGCATACCATGACAAAAGCTTTTAAACTTTTATCCCAGCCTTTTATTGCCAGCAGTTCGTCGGCCATTTCTTCGAGCCTGTCATAAGAAACAGGCGGAACAATCTCATACAAAGAGTAATACAGATCCGTTTCCTGGCGGATCTCTTCGCGAAGCTGGCTGTCGACCGGTACAACAAGTGATAATATATTTTCTGACATTTTTTGCAGTTTAAATCAACCATAAGCCCCCATCCCGAAAAACGCAGTTTTCTTGGCCAGACGATAAAGAATGCTCTTTTCCGGAATGACCGGGGATGAGCCATGACTTGTTACCGCAGGAGCATGTGCAAGATCATTCAGATAACTCTCCCGGTTTGAGGAATTTTTTGCATTATGTTTTCCTGAAAATGATACCAGCCATGCAGGATCCTCCATTAGCACACACCCGTTGGTCTTTTGATGAATCTGGTTTTTAAAATCTCTCAGGAATGCTGAGCTTTCATAAGTATTTTCCAGTTCCCCCTGGCTAATATTTTCCCGCGCCAGCTGAATTACAGGACATGGTTCAATATCTCCTGAAGCATTTATGTGGTGGCTCAGACCGTCGGCAGCAGGGCAGAAGGGTACTCCTTCAGCGCTCCAGTATGAATCGATAAGTACCATCGGCAGTCTTGTCCGCCCGTCAACCAGGAATCTTCTCAGCCTTGTTATATCTTCACTGCTTAGTGAGAGTTCATACTTTGGATTCCTCCCGGCAGGACGATAAATGTAATACCAGATATACAGAACTCCAAGATCGTGAAGCATCTTTACAAACTCGTCGGATAAGGCCATTTCGATATTCGATTTACAAACACTTATCGCCACGCCTGTTATGAGGCCAGCCGATGTGGAAGTTACTACAGCCTCAAGTGTACGATTATAAATTCCGTGACCACCACGCCGGATATCAGCCACCTTTTCATCTCCCTCCAGACTGATAAGAGGCGTAACATTTCCTGCCCGTCGCAATCGTTCAGCAAGAGCTTTGGTAAAAAGAGTACCGTTAGTAAAAAGCTGGAAATACGAATCACGGTGATTTTCAAATATCTCCGGTAACCGTTTATACATCAATGGCTCGCCTCCCAAAATTCCGAAAAAATATGAGCCCTGTCTTTTCCCGGCTTCAATGATCAAATTGATTTTTTCAATATCCATATAAATTTTCCGGTCGCTATTCTCAACCCAGCAGCCCTGACAATGAAGATTGCAGTCATTGGTAACTGAGATGAACTGAAACGCCGGAAAGACCCTGCCATCTCTGCTTCTCTTCCTGAATTTCATAAATCCTGCCACCCCTTTTAATCCCATATTCACAAGGAATTTTCTGCGGCAGTATCCGTTTGTTTTTATGAAGTTACTGATAATTGACATTCCCCGTTCAGTCCTTTCTGTTTTGATTCAAATATTCTTCCCTTTCCCTGTAAGCTTTTTTCATCGCCTCTTCCTTTATAATGGATTGCCTTTTCAACTTTCTTTCCTGAAGTGAGTGATAGATATCATTACCGAGAAACGACTCTATATCCTGTTCCTGTCTCTTAAGTTCAGCCATCTCATCAATTTTTTCCGATCCGCCGATAGCTCCTCCATTTTTATATTTCGGAAATATGATAGCTGTTGAAGGGCAGATCCTCGCACATGCGGGGCATTGGTTCTTACATCCCCCGGGGTTAATAACAATTACTCTCTTATGTGTTTTTTCATAAACCCCGAAAAGGCAGAAGTCTGCACACTGACCACAACCTGTACAGCGCTCATAATCGATTACCGGATACCATGACGGCCAGCCTGAATCTTCATTTATTTCATTTATTAATTTATTTCCAGGACCTGTACTACAAAATAGATTCACTTCTTTTATCACTTCCCCGGCAGTTGACTCAATCATGTTCAGATAACTGAGTGACTTTCCCGTTACTCCTGAGCCTGAAGCCTGTCCAAACAGCAGATTCATTGTTCGCGGGTAACAACCGATCATCAGGATCTCTGCTGATTCTCCGGTTAATTTCTTAAGCTGATCTCTTTTTATTGCAGCCAGGCCGCACAGATCCGAAAGTATTGTCACCCTGAAAGGGACTTTTTCAAGATATTCGCGGATATCATTCAGTTTGTCAGCACTGATCCGGTCACCTTTGCAGTTGCAGAAAAGTATATGTCTGTTTATCTGATCCATGTCTGCGGTAGTTGAGGCAGATTTAATTTTTCTCAGCTATCAATAATAACATTTGCAAAAATATAATCTTTTTGTTACTAAACGGTTCATGATGCTCCTTATAATCCGATTCCTGCCGGACCACCGTCTGCAATATGGCAATCAGAATTGCTTCATGCTCCTGCATTAAATCCCGGCTTGGTCTTTTCATGGTTTACTTCCTAATTTAATGTTAACATTACTTCTCTCAACAATAAACAAATTATTGCCGCAAAATGTTTAAAGCATATCTTAGTTTTTATCCTCTGCCTTAACACAGGGAAAGGCAGAAGTAGAATTAAACCAAATATGAATTTCAAATGTTTAAATTAAGTGGTGTAAGGGAATTGAATACACTCTAAACAAATGAGCAGAAGAGATGTATACAGAAAATTAGAAAAACAACGAAATGTCAGAATTTTTCGAAAATCCCCAGGCCAAATAATGCAAAATCATACTTAACAGGATCTTCCGGGTCGAAATCCCTTAAAACTCCATCAAGTTCGGCAACTGCCTTTGCATCGTTTTGTTTGCGCTTTAAAATTCCAAGCTTCCTGGCTATGTTTCCCGAATGAACATCAAGGGGGCAGGACAGGATAGAAGGAGATATTGAATCCCATATTCCGAAATCCACACCCTTGTTATCTTTCCGGATCATCCATCTCAGATATATATTCCTTCGGATAATTAAGGTAGCATTTAATCGAAATATATTAATTCGTCCGGGTTCAGTTCAATAATTGACTCCCCTTTACCTCCTCCATAGGCTTCAAATCCCATGAAATCTTTTGGCACTTGAATTTTCTTACCACTGGCTTTAATAAAGTATTTCAGTAGATCAACATCGTCTTGCAAATCTTCTTTTGTTATTGCTCTTGATCTGTAATACCCAACCTGATACCATTTTAATGCAGCCCAATCGGTCATAAATTGGGACGCCTGGAGAGGATAGAGATTTTTCTACAAACACTTGCCTGGCAGTTAGCTTGAAGGTAGTGGGCATGAATGTGCTTTGACCGGTAGTTTATTTTTATCAGATGCTGCATATGTTAGATTTACTATATATGTAAGATCATTCTATGTAAATGTGATCGTTTATTTAATTCCGCAGTAGAGTGTGATTTAAAAGGCACAGGTTTTTCGATGAATTTTGCGAATGATTTGTGATTTATCCCTCTATTCCATATCACTATGCCTATAATTGCCATAAAAATTCCAAATCCGCCACCCAGGCTTATTTCTGACATGTTAATGGCATATTTTGTTCCCGCCTGGGCTCCGACGACTGATCCTGCTGCTATCCATATACCAGCTTTTATATCTATATTATCATGTCTGAAATAAACTACCGATATAGCTAAGGAAGAAAGTACCGTAATCATCAGACTTGTACCAATAGCCTCATGAATTGAGAATCCCAGAAGTAAATTAACCAGAGGAACAATAACCATATTACCCGATGCGCCGGTCAAACCGGTTATAACGCCGGTAAATGCCCCTATCAGGATCATTTCAATTATAAGACTGATTTTCATTTCTCCACGTCACATAATCCATGATCAGTATTGTTTAAACATAATTAGCAGAATATATGTTTTTTTAATTTTTTATAAATTCCTCAATTATAATTTCAGCTATCTGATTAAGGGGATATTCGGAGGGATTTTGGAGATAAGTAACAGCAATGCCTAACATCATAGAGACAAAATAAGTAGTCCTGATCTCCGGATGCATTTTATTCTTCATTTCGAAGAAGGCCGAAATAGTGTTTCTGAATTTTATTGCCAAGTCATTTTTATTCAATATAAAGTTAGCCCTCCTGGATAGCTCGGGTTGGGTAAATAATTGAAAAACCAGCTTCCAGTTCAGATAATTTTGTTCAAGTGATTTGAATACTTCTAAAATAAAATTTTCAAATTCTCCGGATTTTATAATATCATCATCACTGACATTAAAATATTTAAAAATGGAGTTGAAACTACTGACCAGAATTTCTTCAAAAAGTTGTTCCTTACTTAAAAAATAATGGTATAAGAGACCTTTTGATATGTTTGACTCTTTTGCAATATCAACAATAGAGGTTTGTGCAAATCCCTTCTGGCTGAATAACTCAAGGGATTTATCCAGAATTAATTGTCTTTGCAGCTCATATTTGATTTTACGGGTGTTCATTCAAAACAATATTTCTTTTAGCAGGCAAACTATAACCTTTACTTCCTTTTTACTTTGATTTTGGGATTTAAACGTATTATATGTTTGCGGTTTTTATAAAAGGAATAATTTAATTGCAGCGCGATTAAGAATGAAAAAATTCATTCTTAATTTAAACATATAAATATGAATTTCAATAAGATTCTTTAAAGGTTACACATTCATATACAAAAACCTTTTAATGCTCCTTTTCGGAGTTTTCTCAAATTCTTCAGGATGAAGTCTGAATTTATGCACTGCCATAAATTCAGGTATCTTTTCATTTACAGCTTTTCTTGTTTGTTCAAGTATAA
>JAKQPD010000250.1 GCA_029564935.1 Bacteroidota bacterium | reverse complement strand
CAAGAAACTTGCTTTCGAGGACAGGGCGAAATTCTATACGGATCCTTTATTCAGTTCAGTACCTGTTGAACAGCTTATATCGAAAAGATATGCAGCCGAAAGGCGGAAATTAATAAATCCCGATAAGGCTGCAAAAGTTTTTGATGCCGGTGTGATTGAAGCGGGGAATACAATCTATCTGACAGTTGCCGACAGGTTCGGGAACATGGTATCTCTGATACAAAGTAACTACAGGGGTATGGGTTCAGGAATGTGTCCGACCGGTCTGGGATTTGTTTTGCAGGACAGGGGTGAAATGTTCAGTCTGGCGGAAGGGCATGCAAATGTTTATGCTCCGGGGAAAAGACCTTTCCACACAATTATTCCTGCCTTTATTACACGTAACGGGAAGCCATGGATCAGCTTTGGAGTGATGGGCGGTGATATGCAGCCCCAGGGCCATGTGCAGATCGTTGTGAACCTCATTGATTTTAAAATGAATCTCCAGGAAGCCGGCGACGCTCCCCGTATTTATCATACAGGTTCATCCGAACCGACAGGACAGCAAATGACCGACGGGGGAATCCTTATGCTCGAGAGCGGTTTTAAACCGGAAGTTGTTCATCAGCTGTTGTCAATGGGCCATAAGATCCAGTGGAACCTTGGCGGATTCGGGGGTTATCAGGCAATAATGTGGGACGAAAAGCATAAAGTATACTTCGGAGCCTCGGAATCGAGGAAGGATGGACAGGCGGCGGGTTACTAAGGCGTGAGTGATGAGGCGTGAGGCGTGAGGCGTGAGCGATGAGAGGTGAGCGATGAGAGAGAATATTTACTTAATTCCGAGCAGATCCATTATCCCGTTGATGAATGTAAGCGGATGGCATGGGTTACCCGGAACATAGAGATCAATATGATGTTCGTCGATAAATCTCCTTCTGACAGCCGGTGAGTCAGTAAACATTCCGCCGCTGATGGCGTCGGTTCCTGCAAGAATTATGATTTTAGGTTCAGGGACAGCATCCCAGGTTATCTGAAGAGCTTCGGCCATATTCTCAGATACAGGACCTGTTATTACGATTCCGTCGGCATGACGTGGAGATGCGACAAATTCAATACCGTAACGTCCCATGTCAAAATTCACATTCCCGGCGGCATTCAGTTCCATCTCACAGGAATTGTCACCTCCGGCAGAAACCTGTCTGAGTTTCAGTGATCTTTTAAACATCCTCCTTACCTCAGTGCGAATAATTTCCTCATTCAATCTCAGATGTTCTTCATTACCGGGATGGATTATCAATCCGTTCCGCGTGTTTGCAGCTATCCTGTAATCGTCTGTAAATACTATCTTTTCCGGGCATGCAAAAGAACACTCACGGCAAAATACGCATCTTCCGAGATCAATTGATCCTGATTCCGGGTCTATCGCATCTGACGGGCATAAAGATGAGACCATCCGGATATCGTCCCTGCTGATATTGCTTTTAATTACAGGCCTTCCCCTGAATAAGGGGGATACCGGCTGGGTACGAAGGTTTTTCACATATTGAATCCCGTGGCTTTTTATGACTTTTATTCCTTTAAACATCAGAAGGTTCTTAAGAATTACAAATCGTTGCCGCAATATGACAGATTAAAGCTTTTGTTGCAAACAGGGAAGTCGGAAATTTCCTGGTTACGTACAGCCAGAGCCAGGGCCAACCAGTTGTGAAGGGATGGATCCTTGATCTTATAATTTACAATCCTCCCTTTGTTATCTGTAAGGGCAATATGACAGATCTCACCTCTCCAGCCTTCCACAAGAGCAACGGCAAGTGATCCCGGTTTTAAAACAGTATCATAGACAGGTTTTCCTGATTCTTTATTTCTCTTTTTCCTTATATTAATGAGATCCCTGACAATCCGTACCGATTCGCGGAATTCAAGATCGCGCATCTTCGCCCGTGCAAGGACATCTCCGGAGTCAAGTATGACCGGAGCAACCGGGAATTTTGTGTAATACTGGAACGGATGTGAAGACCGGATATCCCTGCTTATACCACAGGTACGTGCTGCCATTCCGACAGCTCCTATGGACCGGGCCTGATCCTCTGTAACATGGCCGATATCTTCGAACCGGGCCATGACACTGGGCAGGCTAAAGATCAGGTCGCTTATCTCACCAAACCTTTTTTCAGTCTGATCCAGAACTTTCAGGACCGCATCTTCCACATTGTCAGTCATCGGATAATTACTTCCGCCGGGTCGGATCAGACCTTTTCCAAACCTGTTACCGCACCATAACTGTGTAGTGTTGATTATCAATGTTCTGAGGGCCTCACAGACCACCTGTCCCAGCTGATAGGCTACATCACCACAGAGGGCTGCGGTATCTCCGATATGTACTGCCATTCTTTCAAGTTCAAGAGCAATGCACCTTTCTATTTGCAACGATTCACCGGCCTGTATTCCCGTAAGGGATTCAATAATCTGTGTAAATGCAAGAGCATGACCGACCGAAGTGTCACCTGCAATGCTTTCGGAAAGAATACATCTCCGGAGAGTGCTGTCCTTTTCAACGAAAAGCTTTTCAATTCCGCGGTGCTGATAACCAAGCTGTATCTCAAGGTGAAGGACCTTTTCACCATTACAGATAAATCTGAAATGCCCGGGTTCTATTACCCCTGCATGAACCGGCCCCACTCCCACCTCATGCAATTCTTCGCTGTCAATTGAATAAAACGGATAATCAGCCATATCTGTTTTCGAAGTCGCATCATGGGGATATCTTAAAGGTTTCAGCCATGGATGGCCTGAGAATTCAACACCAGTGTTCTCAAAAATCTCCCGTTCAAAAACATGAAGCGATGGACAATCCGGTGTTAAGGATACAAGTGAAGCCTTTTCTTTTCTTATCTTATGGGAAAGGACTTGAATGTTCTTTTCGGAGTCACAGGCAATTAAACAATAAAAGTAACGGTCTCCCGCTTCTTCAATCGTAAAATAATTCAGGCAATGATTCTCTTCCGCTTTCAGCAATTCTTTTACCTTACCGGAGAATTCTTCATAGCTTAGAAGAGGGATCTGCCCGATATCAACCGGTAGCGAACAATTCTTTATCCCGATATATTTCTGGTTCATTACCTGACTTTATTTTAACAGCACTGAAATACTCTGGTTTATCAGGTCAGTAAGAAAATGAGGTTGATAAAAACAGAGTATTATAACGGTACCGAGAAGTAAAAACTGACTTAATGTTTCGATGGATCTCACACTTTCCTGAGATGATTGAACCGGATTATTACGCGGTTCTGAAAAGATGATATGCATGACTCTGGTACTCATTGCATAAACAACAAAACAGAGCAGAATTACCGAAATTACAAGAACCAGCCACTGATCATTCATGACCATTCCCTTAAAGATCATCACTTCCGAAATGAACAATCCTGACGGAGGGATGGCAAGAACACAGACCATGCCGGTAAGCAGAACCATGGCTCCTGCGGGATAGAGTTGCATATACCTGCCTGTTTCATCAAGTCTGAATGTATGAAGGACTCTGGACAGCTGACCCATTTGGAAGAATAGACTTGATTTTGCGAAGGAATGGAGTACAATCAGGAAAAATGCTGCATACCATCCGTCGCCTCCGACTCCCAGGGCGATAGCTACGAGACCCATATTCTCAAGACTTGAATAGGCAAGCATGCGCTTCAGATGTTTTGCCTTAAGCATGTAGCCTGCAGCCATCAGCAGTGAAAGAACTCCGGACAGGATCAGGACACTGTTCATGAATGAGAATATGGAAGATGAAGAGAATAATGTATAGACTCTGAAAATAGCAAGGAAACCTACATTCATCAGAGTGGTGGAGATCAGCGCGCTGATTGGTGGCGGCGCTACGGAATGTGCATCGATGGTTACAGTATGCATCGGAAATAGACCCATTTTTGTACTGAAACCTATGACTACAAACACAAATGCTATTTTAAGGTACATCGGATTGGCTTCCTTCAGAATATTTTCCAGGGACGAGAAGGACAGACTGGCAGCATCACCCCGGCCATAAATGAATCCCAGGAAAAGAATCCCCAGGTAGGCCAGTGATATCCCGACAGAACAGATGAAAACATATTTCCAGGTAGCTTCAAGGGCTGTGTCAGTCCTGTCGTGATATATCAGTGCGGCAACTGCAAGAGTTGTTGCTTCAACAAAGATCCATAAAACTGTCATCCCGTTTGCCAGATAGGCGCCAGACATAAATGTAATCAGTGCAACAAGTGCCGCATGATAGATATTATACCGCTTTATTTCATCCCGTGATGCATAAATGAATCCATGATAAATGACAGGAATTACCAGTACAGAAAGTACGGCCAGCAGCAATACACCGGTACTGGTAAATGTAAAATATGCCAGTTCAGTCTTATTAATATTAATGTAGCCGTATATTGTAAGTGCAACATGAATAAAAGCATAAGAGATAACCAGAATACGTGTTACCGCTTTATTCCTGAACAGCAAGATCAGCCCGCAAAATAAAAATGATAATATAAAAAACAATAACAAAATCATCGGTTAATCTTTTAACCTGGTTAGTTCATTTGTGTGGGGTCTGAGTCTCAGGCCAAAAAAGCCCAGTACCAGCACACCTACGAAAATATCAAGAAGGATACCTATATTGATCAGCATGGGCATACTGTTACCCACCGCCAGGGAGAAAAGGAATACGGCATTTTCAATTATAAGAAATCCTATAAGGTGAGAAATAATGAGACGATGTGTCACAATAAGCAAAAGTCCGGTAAACAAAGTAAAGAGAGCAATAGACATAAAGATTGTGTTGACGAACTGGTTGACCAGTGAATTTGACAGGATAACACTTACCAGCAATGAAGCAATTGAAAAGATCAGAAGATAGAAACCTGGCATTGCCTGCCTGTGAACCTTTGTAACGCCGGAGCGGCTTACGATCCATTTCAGCAGGTATGGGATGAGTATGGTTTTGAAAAGCAGAGTTTCGGCAACTATAAAAATCAGGTTGGCAGTATTTATCTCCCTGAGCTCAAACAGGGCTATACCACATAATAAGAGTCCCTGTAATCCTATCAGCCGGATATAAATTATAAGTCGCTCAGCAGATGCAAAATATACAAGTGTAATTGCGAATAATACTATCAGGTAAGGTATCATCCGTTCAGATCAGTTTATCGGTTAATATGAGAACTACGACAAAAGCAAGCAGAGCAATGAAGGAAAGTGTCAGAATGAATTTGGGGTTCTTATTCATCTTGTTCCGCGCCCTGAATGACTCTGTCAGACCAATTATAATTGCAAACATAGCCTGTATTGACAGGAAGAGTCCGATCTGGAGAAAAATATTCCATTTTGCAGGGACAATTCCGTTAAATATGAGTGAACCGTATATTGCAAATTTAATGTATGTCCCGATATGAATGAGAGCTTTATCGAAACCGCTGTGA
>JAKQPD010000439.1 GCA_029564935.1 Bacteroidota bacterium | reverse complement strand
AATCCGGAGGGGGATGAGGTCATTGTCCTGGAATCGTCGTCGGAAGAAGGTGAAGCTTTATGCCTGGTCAATGAGATCAATGATCTGGTCGGACAGAGGGGGTATCAGTATAAGGACATCGCTGTCTTATACCGGGCCAATTTCCAGAGCAGGGTCGTGGAGGAAACCTTCGCCCAGATGAAAATACCCTATTACATTGAAAACGGATTGAATTTCTATCAGCGGTCCGAAGTCCGTTATTTGCTCGACTACCTGAGATTGATCAATGATCCGGATTCTGAAGAAGGGGATGAAGCTTTAAGGTCGATATTAAACGTTCCGAATAGATATATCAGCAGGAAATTCATTCAGGAACTGGCGGAATTCTCCAATAAGACCAATGTCCATCTCTATGAAGGGTTGAAGTCCATGCCGGTCGATCTTCCCTATATCCGGAAGAATGTGAAGGATTTCATATCGTTTATCAGTCCACTGGCGGATTATTCGCCCAATCTGGAGCCATCGGAAGTGATCCAAATGATTCGAAGCCAGCTGGATTATGACCGGTTTATCACCGATGAGGATATACCCACGCCGGATGATGTAAAAATTGCCAATCTCAACCAGCTCCAATTATCGGCGGCCAGGTATTCGAGCATTCGGGATTTCCTGAATTATACAGACAGTTTCTCGGAGCAGATGAGCAATGACAAGGAAGGGATAGCGCTCATGACCATTCATAAGGCGAAAGGTCTGGAATTTCCGGTTGTATTCGTCATTGGCCTGGTTGAGGGCATCACACCAACCAAGAAAGGCGACATCGAGGAAGAAAGAAGAATCGTCTTTGTGGCCATATCCAGAGCAATGAAAATCCTCTACATCAGTTATTCACATACCTACATGGGCCAGGCAGCAAAAAAGTCTCTCTTCATTGATGAAATCATGGGAATTGAACAGCATTCAATCATCGCCGCTTAAACGGTTTAAAATCATCCCCACGGTTAAAACAGAAAACAGGTAACCCCAAGTATAAG
>JAKQPD010000226.1 GCA_029564935.1 Bacteroidota bacterium | reverse complement strand
ACAGGCAGGGTCAGTGATTATACATATGAAGAACTTAAAGCGCTCCGGTTAAAGGATACTGAGGGAAATATAACCGGCCATCGTATCCCAACACTTGATGAAGCGCTTGAATGGGCTAAAGGCAAAACCATTCTGGTGCTTGACAGGAAAGATGTACCAATTGCTGACAGGATAAAAAAGATTGAGGAGCATAATGCCGTAACAAACGCGATTGTAATAGCTTATTCAACAGACGAAATTAAAGAATGTTACAACCTTAACAGTGATATCATTATGGAAGTCATGCTCCCTGATACCGTTCAGCTGAAAAAACTGGATGAGACCGGGGTTCCATGGGCCAATATGGTTGGATTTGTAAGTCATAATCTTGTTGAGGATACTGAAATATTTGATCTGGTTCACCGGAAGGGATCAATGTGTATAGTCGGCAGTTCAAGAAATCACGATATCAGTTTTAAAAAGGGAGATATAAAGTCTGTTAA
Source organism: Bacteroidota bacterium (assembly GCA_029564935.1). Lineage (GTDB taxonomy): Bacteria > Bacteroidota > Bacteroidia > Bacteroidales > VadinHA17 > LD21. The sequence goes on along the minus strand of JAKQPD010000226.1, from coordinate 2,306 downwards.
AGAACTTGCTGATAAGTACCGGAAGATGGTCAACGATGGTGCAGATATCATAGAAGCTGATCTGGCTGTTGAGGCTGGATTGTCGATCAGAGATACGGAATCATTAAGCATATCAGGTTCAAAAAGTAAATTCTTTTCGTATTGACTGGGAGTTTGTGTAATTTGCATTTTGTCATACCAGGAAACAGTTCAATATCCATAATTACCCGACGCTATGAATAAAAAGTGTATCATTTTTACAATAATCACATTTGTTATTATAATATCCGGTTGCAGGGGACCGGCAGATCTTATAGATATCGTTATTGATGAAACTGATAAACACGAAACAATAGACGAAGTTATTGAAATAGACAATGTATGGTCAGGTCATCCTGTGGGATTCTGTTTACTGACGCACAGAAACAGGCAGTATATCGCTTATTATAATTCGACCCGGAATATGGTTGTGGGTCAGAGAGATCTGAATGAAAATAAGTTCACTCTGCTTGTCATGTCTCCTACTTTCAGGGAAAGTTCAGGCGGAACAAGCACTGTCCTTGGCTGGGACAGTCATAATTCTGTAATTCTGGCGGTCGATAAAAACGGATTTATTCATCTTTCAGGGAATATGCATGTCAATCCACTTACATATTTCAGGAGTTCAAAACCGGAAGATATTACAACCCTTGAACAAATATGGTCAATGACCGGGTTAAATGAAACACGATGCACATATCCAAAGTTTGTTAAGACAAAGGAAGGTGAGCTTCTTTTCCATTACCGGGACGGAGGAAGCGGTAATGGCAATGAGATCTATAATATTTATTCATGCGAAACCAGAGAATGGTCCCGACTTCTGGATACACCTCTTACAGATGGTCAGGGATTAATGAATGCATATCAGTCGGAACCGATAGTGATGAGCGATGGATGGTATCATGTTTACTGGGTATGGCGTGATACACCCGATTGCTCTACCAATCATGATTTGTCATATATGAAGAGTCCTGATCTTATTAACTGGTATGATCCTTTTAATGAGTTAATTAACCTGCCTGCTACTATTGACAGGAAGTCTCTTATTGTGGACCCTATACCGGTAAAAGGTGGCATAATCAATCTGGCAGCACGCCTGTGTCTTGATGAAACGGGCAATCCCTGTTTTGCCTACCATAAATATGATCCAGACGGGAATTTGCAGTTTTATGTTGCTCGTCTCAGAAACAGGTCCTGGGATTACAAAAAGGTTACAAACTGGAATTACCGCTGGGAATTCTCAGGAAACGGAAGTATAAATACAGAAGTTCGCCTGAACAGTTTCATTAATAGAAACGATGGTTATTATGAACTGGGCTACTGGCATGTCAAATACGGTACAGAAACCCTTTTGCTTGATGACAAATTTGAAATAACCGGTACTGTAAAGAAACCGGATCCTTTCACTTCAAATTTAGAAATTGAAGGTAACTTCCCGGGATTGGCTGTCAGGACAACCAATGATATAGGCGAAGCACCGGAAGAAGGCATAAGATATGTTCTGAAATGGGAAACCCTTCCTGCTAACCGCGACAGGGCACGTCCTGAACCGTGGCCGGAACCATCCCGCTTATATCTGTATAAACTAATATCGCAATAAAGATGAAATCAAAAACATTACTGGTATATTGTCTGATAATTTTGACAGGATCGGCGTCAGTTGCCCAGGAATTTCCGAAGCTTGATGATACCTTCCGTCTGAAACAGCTCGAACCTCCCAAAGGGAAAGTAAGAATGGTACTGGATACCGATACATATAACGAGATTGACGACCAGTTTGCTCTCTGTTATGCATATTTATCCCGGGAGAAAATTCAGCTGGAAGCTGTTTATGCGGCGCCTTATTTTAACAGCCGTTCAACCAGTGCCGGAGATGGAATGGTGAAAAGTTACCAGGAAATACTTCGTCTTCTGAAGATGCTCGGGAAATCACCGGATGGATTTGCTTTTAAAGGTTCAGACAGGTACCTTGAGGATGTATCCAGACCTGTCCGTAGTGATGCAGCTCTAGATCTAGTAAAAAAAGCGATGGTTTCTTCACCTGATGATCCGTTATACGTCGTTACTGTTGGATGTATTACAAATATTGCTTCAGCATTATTGATTGAACCGAAAATCATTGAGAACATAGTTATTGTCTGGCTGGGAGGAAATGCCCTTTACTGGCCTCATCAGAAGGAATTCAACCTGATGCAGGACGTCCCTGCAGCCAGGGTGGTACTTAATTCAGGTGTACCTCTGGTCATAATGCCATGTGCAAACGTGATCTCACATTTTCATACGAGCAT
>JAKQPD010000204.1 GCA_029564935.1 Bacteroidota bacterium | reverse complement strand
CCATAAATAATTCTTCCGTTTCATATTGGTTTTATATTTAGTAGTGTTTGTTTAAAACTCAGTCGCAGTTCAAAATTGAGTTTGATAAAAGTAATAAAAAGTATAATAGAAACCCCTCGACCCTGAATCCTAAACTCTATTACGGGCAACTTAAGAAATGCAAGAATAACGAAAACTATTGTATTTATCTGGAATGTAGCTAAATAACTTTCCCCTCCTTTTTCCAAGGAGGGGTGGCCAGACGCAGAAATCTTCAAACCTGCAGAAAAATAATTAGTCTGGCCGGGGTGGTTAATTCAATTTTCTTTTACTTTTATTTGAATGGATAACAGATACATCTTTAACCGAAAAAGTCTCAAACCACTCAGATCATATCTGAGAAATAATTCCACTTCTGCAGAATCTGCTTTATGGAATCACTTAAAGTCAAAAAATCTTGAAGGAAGAAAGTTCAGAAGACAACAAAGTATCGGTAACTATATTGTTGATTTTTATTGTCCTTCAGAAAAGCTGATAATTGAGCTTGACAGAGATCCACATGGAGATCCGAAACAGATTCAGAAGGATATTTCAAGAGATAAATATCTTGAAGCACTGGGATTCACCGTGCTCAGGTTTGAGAACAGGTTTGTGTTTCAGGAACCCGAAATTGTTCTGAATGAGATCAAGAAGGTTTTTCGAAAAAGAATAAGTTTGGATTGATAAAACAACCAGCCCGGCCAGGGTGGTTGAAAACAGATTCAGATCAATTGGACTTTTTTCGTAGAATTAATTCAACCACCCCGGCCAGACAATTTATCTTTCTGCAAGTAAGATAAATTAGTTGTCTGGCCACCCCTCCTTGAAAAAAGGAGGGGAAACTTTTGTTACCAAAGCATCCTAAGTTAGCAGCGATACCTTATCTAGAATCTGGAACCCGGAACCCTAACCCCTGACATACGCCTTTATGGTTATGCATGTTCCGCTCTTACCTTTTCCATATGGACGGATGGAATATCTTCCGGTACAGGCAGGGACAATAAATACTTCAGCATAATGAACAATGAACGGTTCAAACAGTTCTTCAGGGCTTTCGACGATCACTTCATCGCCTCCGACCAGACAAATAACATTTACTGTTCCGTTTGTATCATGTTCCACCTTTCCGGTGAACCGGTGACGGCGGGTTTCAATAAATTCCTTTTCATGAAGGCCGGTTCTTTCTTCAATCCAGCCATTTCCTTCTGCGATCTTTTCAATCCTGTTTACAAGGTTCTGTTTTGTCCAGGCGGCAGTACGGTCCCATTGGATCACATTCCTTCCATGTTCAATATTGATGGGCCGGGGTTTCCCGTCCAGGCCCATCCTGCCCCAGTCCCACAGCTTAAAAGTGAAAATATATGGGGTTGCACTGATCTCAAGCACCATGCAGTTTTTTCCCGAACAATGGACAGTGCCTGCAGGTATGAGCATATGATCATGCTTCTTTACCGGCCATGTCTGAACATATCTTTCAGCATTAAATGGCGGTCCTCCTGCCTGAGCTGCTTTCAGTCCGGCAATCATTGCATCCGGGTCAATATCTTCACGAAGCCCCAGGTAAACCTTTGCATCCTCTCCCGCGTCCACCAGGTAATAGCTCTCATCCTGTGTATAATCCATCCCGAAGTTCTTACGGATATATTCAGTCAGGGGATGGACCTGCAGACTGAGGTTTCCTCCTTTCATTGTATCTAGAAAATCGAAACGGATTGGAAATTCATCACCAAAACGACGGTAAACATTATCTCCAAGGAGTTCCATGGGATGTCTGAACACAAGATCGATTGATGGTATCTCGATCATATCATCGCCAAATTTCAGGAGGAGGCTGTTTTCTTCCGGTACACAGTTGAAGCACCATGCATAATTCGGTGATGATTTATCGAGACCGCATACTTCTTTCATCCACTGACCACCCCAGGGTCCCTGATCAAAGTAGGGAACTACACTGAAAGGTTTCCGTACTGTCTGCTGCAAGCCTTTCATAACGGCTTTTCCTTCAATAAGTTTGGGTTCGCCCTGTATGTTGGTATCGAGAAGGAAATCCCATTTATCAAAGAGCTGTTTCTTTAACCTGTCGCAGACCCTCCAGTCGACGAAAAAGCCCTGCTTGTATAATAATCCCCAGTCTTCACAATCACGGTTCGTCAATCCGATATTATCAACCAGGTGCTTACGCATCCGGAGCTGGATTTCCCAGCGGGCCATATCCGCATATACAAGCAGATCATAATCCTGTGATATAAGTGAAGCCCCATATCCGTAAATAAGAATTACTCCTTCCGGAATTTCATTTAAGTCTTTCCTTACGGCTCTCACCTTTTCCGGATCAAAATAATCATTCATAGTAAGCCTGGTCATAAAGCCGAAAAGAGGATCATCCGTAACATCCGGATAAACAAGCCGGGTGATCTCATCTTGTGAAAGCATTAT
>JAKQPD010000200.1 GCA_029564935.1 Bacteroidota bacterium | reverse complement strand
CCCGGTACATTAACACTCTTCCTGGATCCTATTATCCCGTCATTTTCAGCCTTGCAGACAAGGATATCACCTTCTTTTCGTACTGCTTTAAGTTCAATCTCACCATCATCGATCATGACCATTGCGCCTAAGGGTATTTCTTCCACAAAACGCCTGAGGCTGACATAAAGCATATCCTGCGATGATTTCTGTTCGGGATCACCGGCAATTTTAATAGTTTTCCCTTTTTTAACAGTTATGGGATTGTCACAAAGCGTTGTCCTTATCTCAGGCCCTTTTGTATCAATAAGGATAGCAATCTTATCGGATACTTCCCTTACATTTCTAATTATGCGCAATGCTCCTGACAGGTCGAGATGTGCCGAGTTTATCCTGACAACATCCATCCCGGCTTCATACAACTGCCTGATAAAATCCGGTTCACAGTTCTTGTCGGATATAGTAGCGACTATTTTTGTTCTTTTGCGAACCTTATTCACTTTTTTCTTGTTTTAATTTTTCAATAAGAGCTTCCACTGCCAGCCGGTAACTGTCAAGGCCGAAGCCGGCAACCGAACCGAGGCATCTGGCAGCTATCAGGCTTCTGTGGCGATACTCCTCACGTGCTGAAATATTCGTAATATGAACCTCTACAGCCGGGGTATGGACTGAAGCTATGGCGTCGGCAATAGCCACCGATGAATGTGTATAGCCTCCGGCATTAATTATAATCCCATCATAAGTAAATCCCTTCCTTTGTATCTCATCGATTATCTCTCCTTCAATGTTTGACTGAAAATAATCAAATTCGATAACGGGATACCTTTCCCTGAGTGTAGCCAGGTAGTCATCGAAGGAGGTACTCCCGTATTTTGCAGGTTCTCTCTTCCCGAGAAGATTGAGGTTGGGACCATTAATAATGCTGATCTTCATATGAAAATAATGAATTATATGGTGGTAAAAATATATAAAATATTGTACTAAACAGTAATTAAAGTTTGGAGTTTGGAGTTTGGAGTTTGGAGTTTGGAGTACTTAAAGTTGGGCTGACGGCAGGCAGGGAGTAAAAATGTTTGATTTTGTGATTACATTTGTGACACCTACCGTAATACAATTAAGTCGATGAGCCTATCCTGGAAACAGGCCATAAAGGATTTTGAAACATATCTGCGGCTCGAAAAATCGCTGTCGGAGAACAGTATTAAAGCCTATTCTGACGACGTGCAGAAACTGGAAACATATTTCTCTGAAAGGGGAATATCAAGGATGCCGCCGGAAGTCAGTTATTCCGATATGAAAGAATTTCTTTCATGGTATGGATCAGGGAATCAGAATGCCAGGACTCAGGCACGGACAATTTCAGGGATAAGATCATTTTTCAGGTTTCTTCTTATCGAGGAAGAGATAAGTGAGAATCCTGCATCACTGATAGAATCTCCGAAAACGGGATTGAAATTACCTGAAGTCCTGTCAGTTGCGGAGATAGACAGGATGATAGCTGCAATTGATCTAAGCAGGCCGGAAGGGCACAGGAATAAAGCGATAATTGAAACCCTTTACGGCTGTGGTCTGAGGGTTTCTGAACTTGTCGGATTGCGTCTGACAGATATACATGACGGTGAGGGATTTGTGGCCGTCACCGGAAAAGGGAACAAGCAAAGGCTTGTGCCCATAGGCAGAAAAGCTTTGAAAGAGATTGAACTATATAAGGAAGAACGGAAGAAACTTGTAAAGATCCATGATCAGAACATTGTCTTTCTCAACCGCCGCGGGAGAAAACTTACAAGGGCCATGATCTTCACAATAATAAAGGATCTGGCTGCCCGGTCAGATATAAGGAAAAAGATCAGTCCGCATACATTCCGGCACTCATTTGCCACACATCTTATTGAAGGAGGAGCAGATCTGAGAGCGGTCCAGGAGATGCTCGGACACGAATCGATTCTTACGACGGAGATATATACTCATATCGACAGAAGTTACCTTCGGGATACACTTCTTATGTTTCATCCGAGAGCATAAAAATGAGTGAGGTTCCGGATTTCTGAAATTCAATTATAAATATTAAATTTGCCACCTATTTTGAAAATACATTAATTAATTATCTCAAAACTATACAAGTATGTCAAAAGTAAAAAGAGTTTACTCCTTTGGAAAGAAAACTGCGGACGGTAAAGCCGATATGAAGAATCTTCTTGGTGGTAAAGGTGCCAACCTTGCAGAAATGTGTCTTCTGGGCCTTCCTGTTCCTGCCGGTTTTACAATTACAACCGAAGCCTGTACAGAGTATTATGAAAATAACTGTCAGCTCCATCCCGATCTTATGCCCGAAGTATGGTCTGCAATGAAACTGACTGAGGAAGCCATGAACATGAAATACGGTGATCCGGAAAACGCTCTTCTTGTTTCCTGCCGTTCAGGTGCACGCAAATCGATGCCGGGTATGATGGATACTGTCCTCAATGTCGGGCTCTGTTCCTCAACCATTCCGGGATTCCTGAAAAAAACCAATAATCCGAGGTTTGTATGGGATTCATACCGCAGGCTTATAATGATGTATGCCGATGTGGTTATGGAAAAAGCTGAAGGTATTGAACCTCAGGATGGTAAAGGGATCCGTAAGGTTCTTGATGAAATGCTCGATCAGTACAAACACAATAAAGGATATAAATCGGATACGGATCTTACAGCCGACGATCTTAAATTCCTGGCTGAAGAATTCAAGAAGAAAGTAAAAGAGGTTCTCGGGACTCCGTTCCCTGATGATGCAAGGGAACAGCTTGAAGGAGGTATCAAAGCTGTTTTCAAGAGCTGGAATGGCAAGAAAGCCGTTTCCTACCGCCGCATCGAGGGTATTCCTGATGACTGGGGTACAGCCGTGAATGTACAGGCAATGGTATTCGGGAACATGGGAGATACATCTGCTACAGGTGTTGCTTTTACCCGTAACCCTGCCACAGGTGAGAACCTGTTCTATGGCGAATGGCTTGTCAATGCACAGGGAGAAGATGTGGTTGCAGGTATCCGCACCCCCAGCCCTCTTAACAATGAAACGAAGAATGAGCAGAACAAACACCTGAAAAGCATGCAGGAAGCCATGCCGGGTACATACAAGGAATTATGTGATATCCGTGATATCCTTGAGAAATCCTTCCACGACATGCTCGATATAGAATTCACAATCCAGGAAGGAGTTCTTTATATGCTTCAGTGCCGTGCCGGTAAAAGAACCGGAACTGCGGCTCTCAATATGGCAATGGATATGCTTCATGAAAAACTGATCGATGAAAAAACGGCAGTATTACGTGTTGATCCCGCACAGCTCGATGAACTTCTTCACCCGATCTGTGACCCCAAAGCCGAATCTAAAGTAAAAGTATTAGTCAAGGGTCTGCCTGCAGGCCCCGGAGCAGCTGTCGGTAAGGTTGTATTTACAGCCGAGGATGCTGTTGCATGGTTCCGTAAAGGAGAGAAAGTTATTCTTCTTCGCGAAGAGACCAATCCTGAAGACGTTGAAGGAATGCGTGCTGCAGAAGGTATCCTTACCGCCCGCGGTGGTATGACATCCCACGCAGCCCTTGTTGCCCGCGGCTGGGGTAAATGTTGTATTGTCGGAGCCAGCGCTCTTCATGTTGATGTAGCTGCTAAAACAGCAAAAATTTCCGGATCGAGTATTGTAATTAAAGAGGGTGATGTCCTTACACTCAACGGGACAAAAGGAGCTGTATATACCGGTGCATTAACCCTTATGGATGCTTCAGAGAATCCAAGGTTCAGGGAATTCATGGCACTGGTTGACAAGTATCGTAAAATGGGAGTTCGCACGAACGCCGACACTCCTGCCGATGCAAAAATTGCACGCGACTTCGGTGCTGAAGGTATCGGCCTTTTCCGGACCGAACATATGTTCTATGGAAAGGGTTCAGAAGAACCTCTCTTCCTGCTGCGTAAAATGATATTAAGCGCTACCGAAGCTGAAAGACGGAAAGCCCTTGATGAGCTTTATTCATATTCGAAAGAGAACATGAAAGCCACCCTTGATGCAATGGACGGGCTGGCTGTAACTTTCAGGCTCCTCGACCCGCCGCTTCATGAATTCGTTCCACAGGGAGCAGAAAAACAGGAAGAACTGGCAAAAGCTCTCGGCATCAGAAAAGAAGATGTGGCAAAACGCGGAGAAGCATTACATGAATCAAATCCGATGATGGGTCACCGCGGTGTCCGCCTGGGAGTAACCTATCCCGAGATTACTGAAATGCAGCTCAGATCAATGTTCGAAGCTACCGCCGAACTTATTAAGGAAGGTAAACACCCGAAACCTGAATTGATGGTCCCCGTAACATGCGACGTTTCAGAACTTGATTTTACAAAGAAAATCTTTGACAATATCTATAATGAAGTATGTAAAAAATACGGCCTCAGCAAGATAGATTGCAAATACGGAACCATGATCGAGATCCCGAGAGCTTGTCTGCTTGCCGACCGTATGGCTAAAACAGCTGAGTTCTTTTCATTTGGTACCAATGACCTTTCACAGATGACATTCGGATTCAGCCGTGATGATATCGGCGGATTTATGAATGCATACCTCGATAATAAGATGCTGGCTGCCGATCCTTTCCAGACAATTGACCAGGATGGTGTTGGTCAGCTTATAAATATGGCTGTCCAGAAGGGAAGAGCTACAAGATCAGATCTGAAGATCGGAATCTGCGGTGAACAGGGTGGTGACCCTGCTTCAGTTGAATTCTGCTTCAAGGCCGGTCTGACCTACGTAAGCTGCTCACCTTTCAGGGTGCCCATAGCCAGACTGGCAGCGGCACAGGCTTCAATCAAATCCGGAAAATAATTACTGAATCTGATTTTGTTATATAAAGGGACGTTGAATGTAACGCCCCTTTTTTAATTATCTGTACAGAAAATATTAATCATTTAAGCCATATTGGTCATAATTTTGGAATAACAGGAGATTATTAATTAAAACCATTAACAATTATCAGTGATTCAGAAGAAATTGTTAGTAAAATCATAATAAAATAAAATTAAGGTTGTATTAATTCTGGAATCTATTCATATATTTGGAGCGATAGTTGGGTGATAAATCTTTAATATTTAAAAGAATTTTTATGACGAACAACCGGAAATTAATCGTATGGGTAAAAGAATGGGCTGAAATCTGTCAGCCTGAAAAAATACATTGGTGCGACGGTTCTGATAAAGAAAATCGGATGCTGCTTGATATGATGGTTAATAATGGAAGTGCCATAAAGCTCAACGAAGATAAACGTCCGGGAAGTTATTATTTCCAGAGTGATCCCAGTGATGTTGCCCGTGTGGAGAACCGTACTTTTATCTGTTCGGAAAAGCAGGAAGATGCTGGTCCGTCGAACAACTGGTGTGATCCACGCGAAATGAAAAATACCCTGCTAGGTTTATATAAAGGTTGTATGAAAGGCCGTACAATGTATATCATACCCTTCAGCATGGGCCCGCTTGGTTCAGAAATAGCTCACATAGGTGTCGAGATCACCGATTCCCCCTATGTTGTGGTTAATATGAGGATCATGACAAGGATGGGGAAAGCTGTCCTGGATGTTCTCGGGGATAAAGATTTTGTTCCCTGTATACATTCGGTCGGGGCGCCTCTTAAGCCTGGAGAAAAAGATAAAAAATGGCCATGTGCTCCTATAGAACAGAAATTTATCACTCACTTCCCCGAGACCAATGAGATATGGTCGTATGGAAGCGGTTATGGTGGAAATGCGCTTCTGGGGAAGAAATGCTTTGCCCTGAGGATTGCTTCCAATATGGCACGCAGGGAAGGTTGGCTGGCCGAACATATGCTCATAATGGGTATTACAAATCCTGCCGGAATCAAGAAATATTTTGCTGCAGCATTCCCGAGTGCGTGCGGTAAAACGAACCTTGCTATGCTGATCCCGACAATCCCCGGATGGAAAGTTGAATGTGTCGGAGATGATATTGCCTGGATGAAATTCGGGAAAGACGGCCGCTTATATGCGATCAATCCCGAGTATGGCTTTTTCGGAGTGGCTCCATACACATCAATGAAGACGAATCCCAATGCCATGCTTTCATGCCGGGCAAATACAATTTTCACAAACACTGCCCTTACCCCCGATGGTGATATATGGTGGGAAGGTATCGGCCACGACATACCGGAAAATACAATTACATGGACAGATGAGAAATATGATCCTGCGAACGGCAAGCCGGCAGCTCATCCGAATGCACGGTTTACAGCTCCGGCCGGCCAATGCCCTGTTATTGACAGCGACTGGGAAAATCCTGCCGGAGTTCCGATCTCGGCAATCCTTTTCGGAGGTCGTCGCCCCGATACATTACCGCTGGTTTACCAGTCCTTCGACTGGAATCATGGTGTTTTTGCAGGATCAATAGCCGGTTCCGAAGTAACTGCAGCAGCAATAGGACTGAAAGCCGGTGTCCGCCGTGATCCTTTTGCAATGCTTCCGTTCTGCGGATATCATATGGGAGACTATTTCTCACACTGGATCAGGATCGGAAAGAACGCTCCTGACAAAAACAAACTGCCGAAAATATTTAACGTCAACTGGTTCAGGAAAAGTTCACAGGGTAAGTTCCTGTGGCCGGGATATGGTGATAACATCAGGGCACTTAAATGGATATTCGAACGTATTGAGGGAGCCGACAACGCCACTGAGACACCGGTCGGACTGGTTCCAAAACCCGGAAGTATTGATACAAGCGGACTGAACGAAATTGAAAAAGATATGCCTGAGATCCTCAAAACTGATAAAAACGAATGGCTGACTGAAACTGAATTAATAACGACGCATT
>JAKQPD010000170.1 GCA_029564935.1 Bacteroidota bacterium | reverse complement strand
TATAAGATGGAAAACCCTTAAAGGTATAAAGCTTGATATATTATATAAAGGTGCTGAATTTGCAGGTGACAACTATACTGATATAAAGAAGTCTATTGAAAATCTTTATAATTCAGCCACCGCGGAGAATCCTCCTCCCGAGTATCTTCTGATCATTGGTAATACTTCGAAGATCCCGTATTATGGGAACGATAATGTAACAGATATGTATTACGGGGAATTTGACGGTGATGGTGATTATTTCCCTGAAATGTTCATAGGCAGGCTGCCTGTAGCCGATACAAATGAATTGAAAAGTGTTGTTGCAAAGCTTGTCAGGTATGAAAAGTTCGAATATGCCGATACCAACATGTTCCACTCCAATGCGATGATCACCTCCGGCTACGATGCAAGCTATGCGAACTATATGAACGGTCAGATCAAATATGCCATCACAAATTACCTGACACCCGCAAACAACATTCACGAATACCATTTTTACTATCCTCCACCTGATGCAGTTCATAAGGATTCAGTCATCGGACTGATAAATAATGGCATGTCCTTCATCAATTATACCGGTCACGGATCATCTACAGCCTGGCTTCATATAAATATTGATACATCGGACGTCAGAAAGCTGAATAATAAGAACATGTATCCATTTATCATAAGTAATGCATGTCAGACTTCTAAATTTAATATTAAGTCTCTGGGTAACAGGATGGTGGTATCAAATGAAAAAGGAGCAATAGGATTTATAGGCTGTTCGAACGATTCATTCTGGAATGAGGATTTTTTCTGGGCTGTCGGTACGGGAACGCCTTCGGATAATCCGACTTATGAGACCACAGGGCCCGGAGCCCTCGACAGATTATTCCATACACATGGTGAACCCATGTCGGAATGGTATACTACCATGGGTCAGATTGTTTATTCCGGAAATCTTTCGGTCAGTGCCAGCACCAGCTCACGTAAGAAATACTACTGGGAAACCTATAATCTTGTCGGTGATCCCAGCATGATACCAATAATTGGTACACCGGATTCATTCAGAATCGAACTTCCCGATACATTGCCAAATACAATCAGAACCTGGTCTTTTACCGCCGAGCCAGGATCCTATATTGCTGTTTCACATGCAGACACCCTTTGGGATGCAAGACATGCCAGCCCTTCAGGTGCAGTGACCCTGGAAATGCCAGGCCTTTCCGAAGATTCCTGTCTTGTAATTATAACAGGCCAGAATAAAGTGCCGTTAATGAAGACTATATATTTTTCAAATGTCAATAAAGAATTTATCAGCCTCAATAAATTAAAGATAAGCGATATTTCAGGCAATAACGATAACAAGGCTGATTTCGGAGAGACATTATATATCGATCTTACTATTGGTAATCTTGGCCTCACCGATGCAACGGATCTGTATGCAAAGATAACATCAGCTTCCCCATACATTACGATACTGAACGATTCGGTCATGATAGGATCGCTCGCTGCCGGATCAGAAAAACTTATAAGCAATAAATTGTCAGTACTGGTGTCGGATAATATTATAGATAACAGCCTGGTTACACTTGATATAAAAATTTCAGACCACGCAGATTCATATCATTTTCCGGCAGATTTCACCGTACATGCGCCGGAGCTTGATATTCTGAGCTTTTATCTTGAGGATGAAGCCACAGGTAACGGAGATCAGGTAGCCAATCCGGGAGAAACTCTGAGCCTTGTCTTTTCCGTTAAAAATGACGGCAGCAGCAGTATTTCGGGAAAATTCTCAATCTCAAGTCAGGATGCAGGGATCACAATTCTTGAACCCACAAAGAATTCCGGATTGCTGTCCGACGGGGTAATGACCGAAATACCTGTCCTTGTCAAGCTCTCACAATCAATTAATACCGGTACGACAGTTTCTGTCAATGCCGCTCTGGATTGTGGTCCCTACCATGTTCAGAGGACATTCTCCTTCAGAGTCGGCCGTATAAGGGAATCTTTTGAATCATCATCGTTTAAAATATTCCCGTGGATCAATGTAAGTCCGAAACCCTGGGTGATCACCGATGCCGGAGCCACTGACGGAAACCTTTCAGCACGATCAGGTGCGATCGGACACAATGAAACTACATCTCTTATAATAAAAACACTTTATGAATCAGCCGATACCCTGAAATTCTATTACCATGTTTCTTCAGAAACAAATTATGATTTCCTCGCTTTCTATCTGAATGATGCTGAAATGTTCAGGAAATCGGGAGAGACACAATGGGAAAGAAAAACTATACCGGTACCGGCAGGATACAATAAAATGGAATGGCGTTATAAGAAAGATCAGTCGGTTTCCCAGGGAAGGGACTATGCAATGATCGATATGATTGATTTTGCCGGACCGGGAGGAGTAACATATGTCCAGAAAGATATTGTTACTGGCAGGATAATCAGCCCTGTTCAGAAAGACAGGATAGGAAAGGAACCTGTTACTGTAAAGGTCCTTAATGCAGGTCCTGATATAATTAACGGATTTAACCTCGCTTACACAGTTAACGGAGGAATACCGGTCAGACAGTTTTTCAGCGATAAACTGATGCCATCCGGCGATTCCGTGACAGTAACTTTCGAGACCAACGCTGATCTTTCAAGATATGGAGTTTATGATCTGGTCGTTTATGGACAAAATAATAATGACGATTATCTTTTTAACGATACTGCCAGAATAAATATTGAAAACACAACCATAGATGAGCCTCTCTCAGTAAAACCCAATCCTTTCGATGATAACTTTACAATTGTGATAAATTCTGAGATCGATGCAACAGCAAACATTTCACTCATAAATGGTACAGGAAAAAAACTAATTGATTTTGAGATGGATATCATGCAAGGCACAAATGAAAAATTAATCAACAGCGATTTCCTCGCTCCTGCAGTTTATTATCTCAGGGTTGAATATCCGGGCTGGAGCAAAATCATTCCGGTAATTAAAGCCCGACCCTGATCTTCTTTTTATTCCCCGGATAAAATATTAACTTTAAGCTCTTACAACAGTTATTCAAATACGCTTTGAATTCATTATATATACCTCTGTGCTCTACTATATAACTCACCCCTAAATCCCCCAAGGGGGACTTTTGAGTCTGAGCGCCCCCCTGGGGGTAAGGGGTGGCAAGAAGGGCAGGAGTTATTATAGTTGATGTTCCTGAGTTCTCTAAAGTGGTACACTTTGTGTAAATTTTAACGCTCTTTGTGCTTACCTTTGTGCTCTGTGGTTAAAGAAAAATATTTAATTATGACAACTTATATTCCAACAAGGGAAGATGCCCTCCAGTTGTTTAAGAAATATAACAGCAGTGAAAGTCTTTTAAAGCATGCTCTTGCCGTTGAAGGGGTAATGAGATACATGGCCAGGAAATCGGGTGAGGATGAGGAGAAATGGGGTGTTATTGGTCTCATACACGATCTCGATTATGAATTATATCCCGATCAGCATTGTACGATGACAAAGAAAATACTTGAGGAGAATCACTGGCCTGAGGAATACATAAGGGCTGTAATGAGCCATGGCTGGGGACTGGTTTCGGATATCGAGCCGGTGACGCTTCTTGAAAAGACAATCTTTGCAATGGATGAGCTTACAGGGCTTGTTACCACGAGTGCTCTCGTGAGGCCATCTAAAAGTGTTCTTGACATGGAGGCAAAATCGGTAAAAAAGAAGTGGAACGACAGAAGATTTGCCGCAGGAGTAGACAGGACTGTCATTGAAAAAGGTGCGTCGATGCTGGGAGTAACGCTCGATGAACTAATAAGCGACTGTATCGCGGGAATGAGGGAAGTTGCGGACCAGATAGGCCTGAAAGGTTCGGTTAACTAAAAAAAAACGTATTAAAATACGTTTTTTAATACGTATTTTAATACGTTGATAATTCAAATCAGGGAACTATTAAAGTTGTCTGATCTTAATATTCCTGAACCACACATCATTGCCATGATCCTGCAGGCCTATATAGCCTTCTTTTGCAGTATTGATGAACCATGGCCATTCTGCGAATTTTGAATTTGCACACATTTTCTTCCAGTCGTCGGTCCACAGATGGAATTCGACAACATTGGCGCCATTCTGCGTAAACACAACGGTACCCTGGTAAACAAGTATCTTCACTGAATTCCACTGTCCCACAGGTTTGGTATTCTGTGGCTTGGCAGGTATCAGATCATAAAGTGATCCTGCCATACGGTTACCGTTAACTCCAAGTTTTGCATCAGGGTGTTTATCATTATCGAGAATCTGCATTTCGGGTGAGGATTTGTAGATAGGTTCGTTTGGTATTTCCTGTGCAAGGATAAAGATGCCGCTGTTTCCGCCTTCTGAGATTTTCCATTCGAGTGAAAGCTCGAAGTTACCAAGCTTTTTGTCATAAATGATATCTCCGCCGGCTCCGGCTTCACCGGAACCTGATGCTAAACAATGGAGGGTTCCGTCAACAACTTCCCATCCTGCAGCAGGGAATGTGGTTTTGTTATAACCGCGCCACCCGGTGGTGGTTTTACCATCAAAGATAGTTGTCCAGTTTTCTCCTGAAGCGCTTTTCTTCTTGCCTGAGGAGGCACATGATGTAAGTCCGATCACAATGGTTAAGGATAGAAGAATATTAAAGAATTTCATATTTTTCTCATTAAATTTAATTATGATTATCAATGCAAACAGGGCGTCTCAAAAGTCCGCTATTATCTTACCCCTAAATCCCTGCCTGCGCTGTCGCTTCGGCAGGCAGGCCCCAAGGGGGACTTGTTGGTTTACAGATGTTTGTTAAGCCCCCCTGGTGGGATGGGGGGTAAATCGACTTTTGAGACAGCCACTAATTATATGATTTAAACAGGCATTGCCGGTAATGACCAGCCATTGCGATATGTATGTTTAACCATTTCTGCAGCAAACTGTTTTGCACTCATAGGATCGGTCCATTTCTTATTGAATGTGGGATGACCGTCAGCGATCGTAAATGCATCTTCAATACAGATCCTTACATTTTCAGAATCGGTAATGTTGGTGAATTCCATTTTTGCTCCGTCCCATTCAAGCTCTTTATTCAGTCCCTGTAATCTTACAGCGAGGACACCCATGACGACCATTTCGTTGAACGGTCCGGCTTCTGCAAAGTCAGATTTTGTAGGAACCCTGTTTTCGGGGCTCTCTTTACATGCACGTACCCAGTCCATTTCGTGTGAAACTTTATCCGGAAGTCTGCGTTCGGTTTTTGGAGCAACCGGTACACGTCCTGATAACAGCCAGGGATCTCTTCCGTAGCATCCGCAGATGAGTTTATCTTTTGTCCCATGGAATATAACACCGCCGCCGCCATTATTCATATCCTTTCCTGCGGGCCATCCGGCAGGTTTAGGTGGCTGAAGTCCTCCGTCATACCATATTACTTCAACCTGAGGAAGTTTCATCTTAGCTTTTTTATCAGTTACCCTTGCCGGGTAGATAAGGGAAACCCTCTGGGCATTAGGTGCACAATCGGTTAAGAGGAGTGTTGAGCTACCCTGAGCTCTGATCGGATATTGCAATTTCAGTCCTTTGAAAACGGGATGAAGGATATGGCATGCCATATCGCCAAGAGCTCCTGTTCCGAAATCCCACCAGCCACGCCAGTTCCATGGTGTATAAAGGCTGTTATACGGGCGCATTTTTGCCGGGCCGATAAACAGATCCCAGTTAAGTGTATCGGGAACCCATTCACCTTTTGGAACATTTAAACCCTGGGGCCATATAGGACGGTCAGTGAAAGATTCAACCTTTGTCACCTCCCCTATTTCACCATTCTGAAGCCATTCAACAGTAAGGTTTACACCTTCCCCGGATGAACCCTGGTTACCCATTTGTGTTGCAACCTTATGTTTTGCAGCAAGCTTGGTCAGAAGTCTTGATTCATAAACAGTATGAGTCAATGGTTTCTGAACATAAACATGTTTACCCATTGTCATGGCAGTTGCAGCAATGATCGCATGAGTATGGTCGGCTGTGGCAACAATAACAGCATCGATCGAATTGCCCATCTCATCAAGCATCTTGCGCCAGTCCCAGTATCTTTTTGCATTCGGATAGGCCTCAAAGACCTTTTTTGAATATGCCCAGTCGACATCGCAGAGAGCAACAATATTTTCTGTAGGAGCTACGGCTCTCAGATTGCTGTTACCCATACCACCGATACCAACAACGGCAATATTCAGCTTATCGGACGGTGCTCTTCGTCCCATACCGCTTATAACAGAGCCGGGAAGGATCGTTAATCCGGCAGCAACAGCACCTGTTGTACCGATAAATGAACGACGTGTAATGTTTTTAGATTCTTCTTTCATTTTCAGATAGATTTAATTATTTATTATTTAAGCCTCTTTGATCTTAATTGAACATAAAAGTAATAATTTCAATATTATTTTCACCTGTACTTAATTTATTTTCTCTGCTTACAATTCCCTGATCCAGATGTTTCTGTATGCAACAGGATTACCATGGTCCTGGAGTACAAGTGGTTCTGCTCCGTGTTTTTTGACGGAGTATTCCGGCATACCTATATAAAGTGTAGGTCCTCTCAGGCTTACATTATTCTGGATAAGAACGCCATTATGCAGAACGGTTACCCGCGGGGGTGTGAAGTATGTTGTTGTATCGTTCGCAAAACGCGGTGCAGTATAAATTATATCATAAGATTGCCATTCACCGGGTTTCCTGCTGGCATTAACAAGCGGGGCATATTGTTTATAAAGGCTTCCCGCCTGGCCATTCCTGTAGGTCTTATTGTTGTAACTGTCGAGAACCTGAACTTCATATAAACCCTGGAGATAGACTCCGCTGTTACCTCTCCCCTGTCCGTCGCCGATCACTTCTGCCGGAGCTTTCCATTCGATATGCAACTGGAAATCATTGAATTTACGCTTTGTCTGTATCACTCCCGATCCTTTCACGCAGACAAGGGCACCATCCTGAAGTATCCATTTTGTCGGATTTCCCCTGCTGTCCTGCCATTCGCGTTCGATGATACCGGCAGATCCGTCAAAAAGAACTATTGCATCCGAGGGAGCCATGCCAGGTTGCTCACCCGGTGAAATAATCGTTACTTCAGGTTCCATAATTTCTGTCATCTGAGGAGTCATCCGGGCAGGATATTCCTGCTTCTGTGCTCCGCCCGCAGGCGGTCCGGGTCTTTGTGGCTGCCCAAAGGCTGAAGCTCCGGTCAGCAGCGCAAGGCTGAGGATCATTAATTTCTTCATATAATTCTGATTAATAAACATTTATAAATATTAATAATAGTCAGGTCAAATTACAAATGGTTTCAGGAAACGAACTTCTCAAATGTAATCAGGTTTCCCTCAATCTTTAAAGTTTTTAAGTTTTATTTAACTTTTTTTAATACTCCCTGTCTCCCGGGATATTTTATTGGGAACCTTTATTTTGATGACGTCAGACAATTCGGATCTGAGTTCATTCGTGAAACAAAACAAAAGGGTGTCATGATCTGTGGAATTACTGATCACTGACACCCTGTTGGATTCCTCACAGAAACGAGCGACAATTGTGATGTCTTCTAGTATCCCGGATTCTGTGTAAGTTTAGGATTTGCGTCGATTGCTGTCTGCGGAATAGGGAACAGCAGCCGATAATTATCAAGTGCTTTAGGTCTCCAGACCGGGATCGGATTAAGGAATGTACCGAACCTTATCATATCCTGTCTGCCCCAGTTTTCCCAGGCAAGTTCAAACCTGCGTTCCATTCTGATATCATCCAGCGTAACGCTTGATTTTAGTTTTGCCGGATCAGTGAAAGCCCTTTTTCTGAGCTCATTAACGAGCCTCGTTGCTTCTGTATTATCCTGATTAAGCCTTACAAGGCATTCTGCTTTCATAAGGTATACATCCGCGAGTCTGTAAATAGCATTATCATTTTCCATTGCAGTAACACCTTTCTTGAACTCCCACTTACCGCACCGGAAACCATCTTCCTGTTCCACCTGTCCCCAGCCGTCTGCATCAATGGCGTATTTCATGGTAACATCTGCAGTATGGATCAGTTCCCGTCCGTGGGCGGTAATGATCACTTTGCCGGTAGCAGGATCCAGCATCGGACCCATCAGAAAACTTCCGGCATACCGTTTATCGTCCGGGTCGAAGGACTTAACGTAATCAGGCATAGCACAGATCCCATTATTTGCACTTCCCGGAAGTCCCAGAGCTTTCGGATCAAGATAATGAAGGGTATAACCACGGGCAGGATGTCCATAGGATATGCTGTTTACAGCCGATAATATCTGCTCTTTGGAATTCTCATTGCTGGCACTAAACTGGCTTTTCCAATCAAGCTCCAGAGAATAAGGAAGACCCATAATGACATTGCATGCATCGATGCACTCCTGCCATTTGGTACCTCCTGCCGGGTTCCATACCGATGCGTTCAGATACATTTTAGCAAGCATAAAATAAACTGCTCCCTTGGTAAACTTCCCGTAGCTCGCTGCACTTACATCTGACCTTATCTTATCTTTTATATCGTTCAGTTCAGTCATGATCCACGCATAAACCTCCGCACGGGGTTTTGTACTTGGCTTGGTCAGATCCGTGAAATCAGTTACAAGCGGTACATTACCATAGCAGTCGACCAGCTCGATATATCTCATTGCTCTTGCAGCTCTTACCTGTGTCAGGTAGAGGTCTTTATCAGCTTCAGGAATCGCAGGACTGGTATTGATCAGATAAATGATCTGATTGAAGTTAGTTATCCTGGAATAACTGGTATTATAAATATTAATTGCAGCACTGGTCTTTGGAGTCCACATCCCCATTGTCATCTCTTTATAAGCGCCTCCATCCCACCAGTCACCTCCTCTTCTGGTCGGAGTTACGGACATATCCGTGCAATTTTCTTTCGGTGCAGGGCTTCCGACACAGTTAAAATCTCTCAGCCTAAGGTAAATAGGGGCAAGAATCGAGTTTATCTCAGATGGAGTTGTACCATATGAATCCATCGGTAATTGGGAATATACTTCTTCATCAAGGTTTGTACATCCAACGGCCAATAATCCAATGAGCATTATTAATGCCAAGTATATTGTTAACTTTTTCATTGTAAATCAGTTTTAAAGTTAAAAAGTAACATTTACACCTAAAATATAGGTCCTTGATTTAGGATAATATTCTCTTCCCTCAATACCGGGATCAAGTCCGCTCATTGATACTTCCGGGTCGACTCCCTTGTATTTCGTAAAGGTAATCAGATTATGAGTTGTAGCATAAACTCTTATCCTGCTGACCCCCAGCAAGTCTTTTGGCAGTAATGAATATCCAAGGGTCAGGTTATCCAATCTTAAGAAGTCTCCTTTTTCGATGTAATAGCTGTTATAAAACGGACTTTGTTTTAATCCCATGTCTAAAGCCACCTTCAGACAATTTGCCCCGGGCAGCCACTGTAAATTAGCATATGACATTTTCGAAAAATTCAAAACATCATTACCCATTACTCCTCTGAAAAAGAATGAAAGCTCTAAATTCTTATAGGTAAGTAAATTATTAATACCATAGGTTAATTTAGGCTGCGCTTTCCCGATATAGGTATAGTCAGAAACCGTAAAACCGGCTACTCCGTCTACCATGTCATCTATTATATATTTTCCGGCATCATCGATTCCGAGACATCGGGGTCCATAAAACTGGCCTACCTGGTATCCTTCATGAACTATATGAGTGGTATTGGAAGAACCTCCCCTTACCCATGCACTTCCTGTCTTGATAACTGAGGTTGTAAACTCATCATTTGAAAGTTTAAGTATCTGGTTTTCATTATGGGCAGCGTTCACAGAAACAGTCCATCTGAAATTAGATTTTCTTATGATATCTCCATTCAGTGTAATTTCCAGACCTTTATTTTCCATGGAACCAACATTTGCAACCATTGTCGTATACATATAAGGAGGCGATGGGACCGGATAACTATACAGCAGATCCTTTGTTTTTCTGTTGTAATATTCAATTGTTCCGTTAATCCTTGCCTCGAAAAGACTGAAATCAACACCTATATTGAACTGTCCTGTGGATTCCCATTTCAGGTTCGGATTTGGATTCTGGCTGACAGAATAAGCTGAGTGCCATGCTCCGTTATCATAGTACAATCCGGTTGAACCATACAGTGATAATGACTGGTAAGGATTCAGACCGCTCTGGTTACCCGAGATACCATAACCTACACGTAATTTCAGTTCATCGATCACATTGGTTAAACTGCTCATAAATGGTTCGTCAATAATTCGCCATGCTGCAGAAACTGATGGGAAGGTACCCCATTTATTGTTGGGTCCGAATTTTGAGGAACCATCCCGCCGCAATGCAGCAGAAATAATATAACGATCGGCAAATGAATAATTTATTCTTCCAAAGAACGAAATAAGCTTATACATGTTTGCATCAGAAGAAACATCACCGGTCAGCAGCTGTTCTCCGGCAGCAAGGTTATTAAAACCGAAAAGATTCGTAACAAAATACCGGTTTTGTGCGAAAGCCTGCTGGTAATGAAAATCTTCATAGGAATAACCGCCAAGAATGTTAAAATCATTCTTTCCAAATCTCCTTGCATAATTCACAGTAGCTTCAAAAAGACTTTTATCATAAGTCCTGGCTTCACGCGACGCAGTCCCGTTGGAAGCTCTTCCGGCACGAGTACGTGAATCATAGTATATACCATAATCGCGTGATTCACGCTCTTTGTAATAATTAATTCCCGCAGATAAGTCCTTTGTAATTTTCAAAGTTGCTTTCCCATTTACAAAAAACATGCCTGTCTTTCGGGGTCTCATGTTGTATTCAATATTTCTTAGTGGATTTCCCTGGTCATATTCATCTGAATCCCACCATGATCCGTCAGCATTATACACAGGAATTGTAGGCACCACATTGTATGCAAGGACAAAATTATATGTATAGGTTTCCTGATAATCTCTTTGATTCAGGCCACCTGACAATGTCAGGTCCAGATGATCTTTAAGAGCCTTTTGATTTACAGAAAACCTGGTATTGATCCTTTTCAGATAGTTGTCTTTCATGACACCTTCCTGGTCTAGATACGAAACGGAGACCCTGTAACTGTTGCTTTTCCCGGCTCCTGAAACCGACAGATCATGGTTCTGGGAAAGACCTGTCCGCATGATCTCATCAAACCAGCTTGTATTGGCACCTTTGTCGAAAACAGAAATATCAACATCGTTATCCTCAGCCCACTGCCTGTATTCAGCAGCAGTAAGAACATCAGGTTTATTGCTCACAATATCAACAGCGCCATATACATTATAGTCAACAGTGGTTCTGTCCTGGGTTCCTTTTTTTGTTGTTATCAGAATTACCCCGCTGGCTGACCGCGATCCATAAATGGCAGCAGCTGAAGCATCCTTCAGTATACTGATGGATTCAATATCCTGTGGGGCGACTGAGTTAAGACTAAGACCGGGTACTCCGTCAATAACAACAAAGGGTTCACTGCTTCCTGTCAATGAAGAAGTACCTCTCAATCTCATTGATTGTTCGGCTGTTACATCACCGGTTGATGTTGTAATTGTCAATCCGGCAACTTTACCCTGAATATAATCAGCCGCGGTCCTTGTGATACCGCTATTAAAGCTTTTTTCAGTAACATTGGTAACTGAGCCGGATATTGCCCTCCTTTGCTGGGTTCCATAACCGACTACCACTATTTCGTCGAGTCCGACAGCACTCTCAACCAGGGTCACATTTATAGCAGCCTGAGATCCGACGGTTATTTCCTGGGAAGTATAACCGATAAACGAAAATACGAGAACGGAACTGGCAGAAGCAACATTCAGACTAAATCGTCCGTCAACATCTGAAACTGCCCCGTTGGTGGTTCCTTTCTCAACAACATTTACACCGACCAATGCCTGACCGTTGTTGTCAACTATCCGCCCTGCAACTGCCCTTTGCTGCAATGATCCGGCAGAAAGCTGAAAAGATACGGACAACAACAGTACAGTCGTAAGTTTCATCACTGTTTTCATTTTCATTGAATGAAACAGAAATGAAACAAATCGTTCAATTTTTTTTGTCATACAAATTAAGTTTAGGTTTGATTAGTTATTACTAAAGGTAAAAAGTGAAAAAATCCCGCCGGTAAAGTAGCTATACTTTTCCCGACCATTCATAAATCAGGTCTTAATCATAGGCAATCGGGTTATTAGATTATTATTTATTTTATCCTTTTCTCAGACTTCCACTGTATCAGTGCAGTACTGAAAAGTTATCATGATTTGTAGCGAGGATTAAAATAAAATTAAAATCTGATAAAAACAAATCGTGGATGAAATAAATTTTTATTAGTAAAAATTGTTAAAGAGATAAGTTCACAATAAGCTGTTCTTTAAATATATATGTTCATTGAAATTACCGATCACCAGCTTAAGGGATGTAGTTTTTTAAACTCATTAATTGTATTAAATTTGGCCCGGGATGACAGATAATGAAAAATCAATTTCTGATTATTATTTTTTTTCTGACGGTTATTTCCTGTAAACACAGGGAAGAATCCGTTAAAGATGAATTATTTTCATTGCTGCCTCCTTCTTCGACAAATGTTGACTTTGTCAATACCCTGACGGAGACTGAGCAGTTCAACATGGTAAAGTACCTTTACTTCAATAACGGTGCCGGTATTGCTGCAGGTGATATTAACAACGATGGTCTGGCCGATCTGTATTTCACTTCAAATCAGAATCCGAACAGGTTATATCTGAACAAAGGGGGCCTCATTTTTGAGGATATAACAGAAAAGGCAGGCGTTGCTGGTACCGGCAACTGGAAAACCGGTGTTACGATGGCAGATGTTAACGGTGACGGGTTTCTGGATATTTATGTCTGCCAACTTGGAGATTATAAGGGCATTCTTGGCAGGAACCAGTTGTTCATCAATCAGGGGGACCTTACTTTTGAAGATGAAGCACATGAATACGGACTTGATTTTCAGGGTTTCTCAACACAAGCAGCATTTTTCGACTTTGATCTGGACGGAGACCTTGATATGTATCTTCTGAACCATTCATTTCATACGTCAAGGAGCTATGGCGATGTTTCCCTTCGCTTCCAGCATGATTCACTGGCCGGTGACAGGCTCTACCGGAATGATGAAGTGAACGGAAAGCGGATCTTCCGGGATGTAACTCTTAAGGCAGGAATTTATAACAGCCAGATTGGTTACGGACTTGGAGTAAACATTTCCGACATAACCAATGATGGTTTTCCTGATATTTATATTTCCAATGATTTTCATGAAAATGATTATCTGTATATAAATAATGGTAACGGCACGTTTAAGGAACGACTGAATGAATTCATAAAACACACGAGCAGATCATCGATGGGCAACGATGTGGGAGATTTCAACAACGACGGGCTTCTTGATATTGTTGTGCTTGACATGGTCCCTGAGGAAGAGAATATCCGCAAACAATCGGGAGGTGAAGATGATTATGAATTGTTTTCACTGAAGCTTAGCCATGGCTACAGCTACCAGTTCGTCCGCAATGTATTGCAGCTCAATCTTGGCGATGGCATGTTCAGTGAAATAGGGTTGCTGGCAGGCATTACAATGACTGACTGGAGCTGGTCACCGCTTTTTTGTGATGTTGACAATGACGGATGGAAGGATCTTTTCATTTCAAACGGAATTTACCGGAGAGCAAACGATCTCGACTATGTTAAGTTTCTGGCTGATAATGATTTTTTTGAATCAAAAAGCGAGGCAGAGGTCCCTGATAAAATGATCTATGAAAAGATGCCCCTCTATCCATACTTCAATTATATTTTTAAGAATAACCGCGATCTCACATTTACGAATATGGCCCGGGAATGGGGAATCAATACCAGATCGTATTCCAACGGGGCTACTTATGCAGATCTCGATAATGACGGAGATCTGGAGCTGATAACCAACAATATAAATGATTATGCCTATATATACAGGAATAATTCAAATGAACTTTCAGGCAATCATTTCCTCGCTGTTATTCTGAAGGGAGAAGGATTGAATACAAGAGGTGTCGGCACACGGGTAAAAATATTTTGCAACGGACAAATGCAGATTGCGGAACAATTCTCAACGAGGGGGTTTTCGTCGGCAACCTCAGATGTACTGCATTTTGGTCTGGGTTCGGACAATAAGATTGATTCTCTTGTGGTAAGATGGCCGGACCTGTCTGAA
>JAKQPD010000155.1 GCA_029564935.1 Bacteroidota bacterium | reverse complement strand
AGTAATCCCTCTTTCTCCCCTGTCTTTTAATGCACTTTATCCAAACAATCATATTTTCAGATACTCTCTCACATTCCGGTACCTCATATTCTCAATTTCCTCCCTGCCTGTATAACATGACAGGTCGCTGTAAACATTTTTATATTTCTTCATATAATCCACAATGGTCTTAGCCCATTTAAAATCGGGGTCACAGCTACCGAGGTGGGCAAAATCGATTCGCAGACCTTTTTTTAGTGCCGGTTCAAAATGAACCGGATTTCCATAGTCGTTATATTTCCATACACCCGAGCCATCGAGACTGAAAGAGGCTGAAGGGAATCCGCTCATACCGCAATGTGTCGTGACAGGAAGATCCCTCTCAATACAAATTTCAAATATATCCTGAACAGGTTTGGATGCAGGATGATAACCAAGTCGCGGATACAGTCTTATTCCATAGAACGGTACATTTTTATTTACAAGATCCTCGTTTGAGATTGCATCCTTTATCCCTGGCCGCCGGGGATCGACAGCCAGAAAGGGATAAACAGGTTCACCTTCCAGAACCAGATTTTTTAACCTTTCAAGATGGAAGAGAAATCCGCTTGTAATTTTGAGTTTTCCGTAAAGATCGCTTCGAATTTTAACTTTATATCCCCTGTCTTCATTACAATCTTCTATACATTTGTCCAGATCCTTTTCAATCTCATCAAAATCGGCACTGGTACTGTGCCTCTCCTTCAGTTTCTCAACAAACCTGCCGGTCTCATTCCGGAACTCCTCTTCAAACTTTTCCTCATCCAGACTGAATGTTCTGAAACCTGTATACCGTTTTACCGGGATGGCGAAAGTACTCTCCGTTACCGGTGGTGCAAAAAAGTAATAAATATCCATCATAAGCGGGATGGCGCCGGCATTTATACCCCAGGCCTCCCTGATTTTTTTCTGCAGGTAACCCAGGTTGCCTTTTTCACTTCTCACAGTGGAAGTGAACAATTCAAGTATCCTGAAAAGCTTCTTTCTGAAATCCGAATCGGATCTCTCTTTTTCCTCGAGGGTCCTGAAAGACGGTTTTACTTCTTCAGGATAACGTCCAGTCATCCTGTCAAAGAGCTATGCCCTGATTTCCCTCAGGGCATAGCTCAAATTGAAAATATGGCAATGAGCATCAATGCCTTCAATATTATTCATAAGAAGAATTAAGAATTACTGATTTTCGGGAACGAATGAATTAAGTGAAGTTTTTGCCATCTCGGCATACTTCTTTGCCTCTTCATACAATCCCATTCGTAAAAGATATCCGCTTAATGCAATACAATCTTCACTGAAGAAGAAAGGATCCTGATCCAGGAGCCGCTCATAAAGGTCCTTTGCCTTATCTATCTGTCCTTCCCTGAGAGCATTTTTAATATGTGCCAGTTCCACATAATCATATTCCATTATAAACTGATCTCCGGGTTTACGGTTCAGAAACTCGGGATAATTGCATACTCTCTGGTATTCCCTCGCCCTGTCGATCACCACGGGTATTGATGCATTGCCATCATCATCGATATGGGTAAGGAAGAGGTCGGTATAAATGCTCAGACCTTTTGAAACAAAGACCAGCCATTTGCTGTTTGGCGACCATGCGTGCCATGAATTAAGTGA
Source organism: Bacteroidota bacterium (assembly GCA_029564935.1). Taxonomy (GTDB): domain Bacteria; phylum Bacteroidota; class Bacteroidia; order Bacteroidales; family VadinHA17; genus LD21. The sequence goes on along the minus strand of JAKQPD010000155.1, from coordinate 3,318 downwards.
ATACATATTGCAATCCAGCATCCTGGCTTTCCCTCCTTTTGCTGGAGCGATATATAGCCTGCTGTCTGGCATAAGAAGCATATAATTTTCGGCCTGGCACCAGACTATCCATTTGCCATCGGGAGAGACAGCCGGAAAGTAATTGCTCTTACCGTTTCCCGAAGCGCCATTTACGGGCTCTGCAATACCACCCTTACCGTCATTGAAAGGGATCCTGTAAAGGTCATATTTAAACGGGATTTCCCTCTTTTCGAACTTATCCAGCATTTCAGGATCTTCCACGGTAAGCTTGAACAGATTATCCTCTCTTGGCAGGGCCGGTGCCCTGGAAAAAATGATTTCCTTCCCGTCAGGTGTCCAGAAGGCGTTGCTCTGTACATAATCATCAAGATTGGCCCCCGGAAGTTCCTGCAATGTATTTAACTTGCGATCATAAACAGCCAGACTTCCGTTAACCGGAAAGAACAGCAGAGAATATGCAAAGCTCTCAGGTCTGTTCAATGACGGATTCTTTGTTACAATACGGTCTTTCACCGTTGTTACAATGTATCTTCCGTCGGGAGAAATTTTTGAAAAAAGTCCGAAAGTGCTGCGCTTTTCAATTTTCGACCACGACATATATACCTCCTGATCGAACAAAAGTGTATCATTTATATCAGAGATAAAAAAGCCGCCCTTATCCCTTCGGCCTGCATCAAGATCGAGCCCTATCGTTTTTCCGTCGGAACTGAATGAATGACAATTACCACAAACGGGAAATCCTTTCATCGCTATATGAGGAGGACTATCGCTACCGACATCCACCAGGATATAATTCATAAGATCGAGTTGCTTTTCAGCAATCTCAAAAGGTATAGGCATCTGACGGAACAGAATGGGAGCGCCGACACTATCCCTGCTTATCCTGAACGTAATCCTGTCCGCGATTTTTTTATTTCCCGGTTTATTGACCCGGAAATGAATCTTTGAATCTCCGGACATCAGTTTCAGACTATCCCACAGGGACTTCGCCGGGGTCCATGTGGTAAGTCTTGTATAATCTTTTGTTGTAAATTTATTTTCCGCTGTAGTCAGAGTTATTTCCCATTCACCTTCATAATCCGATTCGTTTACCCATTCAAAAGAGGGAGCAGGGAATTCCGGGGGAAAGAGGGCATTGTTAAACGGATACCTTACTGACAAGAGATCTGATGAATCTTTCTTTTTTAAGAAGATAAGTATTATTGCTGCCACAACAGCAATAATGACAACAAGTATTACAACTTTAAGCCTTTTCATCAAAAGCCTAAATTAGCAAAATTTAAGATATTTCCTTTTCAGGCTTTAAATTTCCCGGTATCGACCCATTCATTCTTAAGGAGTGACCACCAGTCGACAGCCAGTCCGTTCAGAACATAATCATAAGGCAGCCATCCGTATCCTGCCTCTCCCCAGTCCTTCCCCCATGAATTGCGTATCAGAAAAGCACCCGGCTTTGAGTTTTTGATTACCATTTTATCGTCATATCCTGCAGCAACGACTGCATGCCCCCCGAGGATCTTGTCTCCGGTACCCGGGAATGGTATCTGCCCTGTCTTCTCAGCTTCATCAATACAGCTGTAAACAGTGAATCCGAACATTGAGGGCAGGTCGCCTTTAAGATTTGTCTTTATCCTTTCCAGCAGGTCTGTTTTTTTAGTTTCGGGAGGATCAAGCCTGTAATAAGTGATGGATTTATAGTTCTGTGCAAAAGAATAACAGAATGCTGTCGGTTCTTTATCGAAATCATCTATCTTATATGGCCAGTATTCTTCCGGCGGTACACCAAAGAGAACCATAGCCCCAATTGTATTTCTGAGGTATGCTCCGTTATCACCCGTTTCATGCATGAGGTTCCGTGTTACCTTATACAGGAACAGTCGGGATGCATCAATATATTTCTGGTAAGCCCGCCTTTCGAAATATTCGACAAGCGCAACACCTGCATTAGCCGTACATGATCCCAGTGATCCCTGATTTTCTACTGGTGAGAACCATTCCCTAAGGTCGACTTTCTGAGGTAATTTAACTTTTACCGGTTTATCAACACCGACCTTTACAAGCATTTCCTTAACAGACTCAGTCTGACCGGCCTGTTTAAGCTTTTCGGGAACCACACTATTATTTACCGTAAGATCCCTGAAATCGGGATAGTCAGGCAACCATCCCATACCAAATTTACTGGATATCCCATTCATGTTTAAACAAGATTTAATTGATTGAAAATTATTTTATGACTTCCACTCTGTCATCAGACCATCTATTGCACCGGTAACTGATCGGGCATTTTTGCTGATAATGGCAGCTCCGAGAGTAACAATTGCGGCTGCTATATTTATACCTTTCTGGATATTTTTTATTGAGTTGATATTATCTTTGATATCCTTCGAGATTTCACTGATCTTCTGTAACGAAGCTTTAACTTCATCCATTACAAGTATGGTTGAAAATGCCAGTATATCTTCACCATAATTCATTATTGACCATTGAAGGTTTCCCAGTCTCTGGTTATCTTCTTTCGGAAGTTCCTTCCAGTTAGTATACCGGAAATCTCCTATTGCCTGAGCCATTCCGAGAAAATAGCCGGCCAGCTCATTAGCTTGTTTTGAGGTTAAATTAGCCATTAATTTAATCTTTGAGTTTATTGAATTCCGAAATTATATCCTGTATATCACCTGCATATCCTGCCAGCTGCACAGCCAGATCCCTGACACTGATCTTATTCCTGTTATTATAAAGTTCCTGATGTCCTTCAGAAATACTTTTGAGGCTTCGGGCAAATGCATCCATCTGATCCTGCAGCGTAACGATATCGGCGATCTGTTTGTAATAGTCTCCCACAGCTTTTCCCTTTTCATAATCGCTCAAAGTATCACCCATTTTCATCCACATATAATAATCAAAAAGTTTCTCCTTCTTAAAATCCAGTTCGCCTTTCAGATTCTCCTGAATGATGAAGCGGAGCTTCTCAAGTAAGACCTGAACCGGATCGTTAGCTTCGCCGATATACTGTTTTATCTTATTTCTCCTGTAAATATCATTTGTTGCTTTCAGCAGGATTCCTGACAGATTCGAGTAAGCCTCCACCTGATCATCATTTATTTCTATCTTACCAAATTCACCCTTGACCAGGGAGTTCTCCAGTGATCTGAAATTATAAGCAGTAAGCTTGTTGGCGGAAAGATTCGACAATCCGGTGAAATAGGACTTCAGAGAATTATAAATCTTTTCTGTGATCTGGTCGGCTTTCTTATAGTCTTTACAATCACATTCTGTTTCCCTTTTGATCTCGAAATTACG
>JAKQPD010000148.1 GCA_029564935.1 Bacteroidota bacterium | reverse complement strand
CAGCTGTCATACTTTGAGGCACTCCAAAGCGATGCACTTATTACAGTCCGGTGTAAATCTCGTGTACATAAGAGATCTCTTAGGGCATGTATCAATACAAACAACAGAGATTTATGCAAGAGCTGACCATAAGCAGAAGAGAGAAGCGCTTGAAAAGGCTTATACAGACCTTATTCCCGAAAAGGCGAAGGAATGTGAATGGGAGAAGAATCAGAATTTACTTTACTGGTTGAAAGGTCTTAACAAGTAATATTCATGTAATATTATTATGCAAAGTTGTAGTGTAAAGTTAGTGCGTAATAGGTTGATATTCTTTACTACTTTCGCTTCAACTTTGCATAACGATATACTTTCCATAAAAAAACTTATGTAAAGCTTTACATAATGTTTTTAAATATATCAATTTCAGATCTTCTGAGCAATATTTTAGATCAAAGCCTTTATAATACGTTGGTTAGTAATTATTACCCTTCCCCTTAGCCTTAAGGGGAAAGCCTGTCCCGCGACAGCGGGAGGCCGGGGATAGGGTTGGTATATTATTAAGGCTAAGATAAGAGAGAACTGAAGTTGTGTAATATAATCCCCGGAACTTTTATTTGAGAATTTTTCATATATTTCCATCAATACTTAATTGCCTTCCTATGATAATTGAAAATTCTGCCGGTTCCAGAGAAAATCTCACTATAACCGATAATTATGACCTTATTGTTTGCGGCGGCGGCGTTGCAGCAGTCTGCTGTGCAATAACCGCTGCCCGTAACGGAGCAAAAGTGGCTATTGTCCAGGACAGACCGGTTCTTGGAGGTAATGCTTCCAGTGAAGTACGTCTCTGGGTCCTGGGCGCCACTTCACATATGGGAAATAATAACCGCTGGGCCCGGGAAGGCGGTGTGATAAATGAGATATTACTTGAAAACCTGTACCGCAATCGCGAGGGTAATTCAATTCTATTTGACCTTGTACTGATAGATAAAGTCCAGGCAGAAAAAAATATAACATTATATCTCAACACAGCCATTCACGCTGTTCAGAAAAGGAATAAAAGGACTATCAGGAGCATTGAGTGTTTTAATGCACAGAATTCCACATCTTATGTTCTTTCAGCGAAGCTTTTTGCTGATTGTACCGGTGACGGTATTGTAGCTTATAATTCAGGAGCCTCATTCAGAATGGGAGCAGAAGAAAAAGATGAGTTTTCTGAAGGATTTGCCCTTTATAAGGAAAAAGCAGGTGAACTTCTCGGTCACTCAATGTATTTCTATGTAAAGAATACAGGCAAAAAAGTTAAATTCATTCCTCCTGCAATTGCCCATAAAGATGTCTCATCAGCAATTCCAAGGCTCAAAAATATTAATCCTGAGGAAGCGGGATTAAGCATGTGGTGGTTTGAATGGGGAGGACGCCTGGATACTGTTCATGATACTGAAAAGATCCGTTTTGAATTGCTCAAGGTTGTTTACGGAATCTGGGATTATATAAAAAATTCCGGGAATTATCCCGAAATGGATACTTACACACTTGAGTGGGTGAGCACAATACCGGGTAAACGTGAAAGCCGCCGCTTCAACGGTTATTATATGCTTAATCAGAACGATATAGTTGAACAGAAACATCATTATGACGATGTGGCATTTGGTGGCTGGTCGATGGATCTTCACCCTGCCGACGGAATATATTCTCCTCTGAGCTCATGTTTCCAGCTCCATTCCAGGGGAGTTTATACAATACCCTACCGCTGCTATGTCAGCCGTGATCTGGATAACCTGTTTATCTGCGGTCGCATGGCATCAGCAACACATGTGGCACACGGATCAACAAGGGTAATAGGAACATGCTCCCATGGAGCACAGGCAGCAGGAATGGCTGCAGCATTGTGTATAAAGAAAGATGTCCTTCCCTCCTATTTTATCAGTGAAAAAAATGTTAAGGAGCTTCAGAAGGAACTGATATTCTCGGGCCAGCATATCCCTGAGATATCTTTTGATAATCCGGTCACCGGAAAAGCGGAAATAACGACATCATCAGAGCTGGAGCTTGAAAGTATGGGATTTGAATGTGGATATCAGCAACTCGAAAGAGATAAAGCTGTAATAGTACCGCTAAACGGAATGAGTCCTGAGATATCCATTAAATACAAAGCCTGCAGGGATACAACTCTGATAGTTGAACTCCGTAACAGCAGAAAAGCCGGGAACTTCTCACCTGAGGTCCTGCTTGAGAGCCAGGCTCATGATATAGCTAACGGGGAAGGTGAATTGTATATTAACTTTGAACCCACTGTAGATAAAGGCTATGTTTTTATCACCTTCTGTAAGAATGATGATGTAGAACTGATGATGAGCAATGCGCTGATCTCATCAATCCTGACAGTCGAAAAAAGAGGCCGCCAGGTCCCTCCGGAAGGCTATGGGGTGGAAGAATTTGATTTCTGGACTCCAAAACGAAGACCTGATTACAGGAATATTGCCCTAAGGTTTCACAGGAAATTGTCATCCTTTTCTGCCGAAAACATTAAAACTTCGATCTTCAGACCTAATATCACATCGAATTGCTGGATAGCCGGAATGGATGATAAGAATCCCTGGCTGCAGATGAAATGGAATGAAAAACAAAACATAAATAAAATAAGGCTGTTCTTCGACCCCGACTATGATCATCCTATGGAATCGGCCCATCGTGAACAGCCTGAAAACATAATTCCTTTCTGCGTAAGGAAATTTAAAATCAAAGACCAGGACGGAAATTTGTTATGTGATGTAAAAAACAATTACCAGTCTGTTTATGATCTGCAGCTTAAGTCCGGATCGGTAATTTCAGAAATAAGAATAGAACTTGAAAAGCCGGCCGATAATATCCCCGTCGCACTTTTTGGAATAGTATGTCTATAGGTTTTCAGGAAAAATGATATGCAAATGAAAAGAAGAAGCTTTCTGATGTACAGCGTCATGAGCGCCCCTGTCCTGGCTGCAGAGATTACAAATCTGCCTATGAAAAGCTATATGCCGGAAGGGAAATTAAAATCAGGCATAAAGTTGTCTTTTCAGGATGGCATTGCCCCCGGCAAATATCCTGAAGAAAGATTTGATTTTATGGAGGAATACGGTATAACAGGTTTTGAACCAAGGGCAAATGATATAGTTAAAAATGTTAATAGCCTACGGAATCTGCTGAAATACAGAAATATAAGGATTAGCGCAGTTCAATCGGGTTATAAAGGATTTGTATGTTCAGAAAACAGGATTGTAAGGAATGAACATATGTGTATCATGAAAGAAATCATTGCTTCTGCAGGCGAACTGGGAGCAAATGGAGTAATTATCATCCCGGGAACTGTCCGGACAAATCTCCCGGATAACAATTCCTGTAAATACAGTGATGCCACTGACCAGCTGTCTGAACTTGCAGAATACGCCGGAAGGCATAATACAACCATTATACTTAAACCGGTCAACAGGAAAGAAGCCTCCCGGATCAACACTGTGTCACAGGCTGCAGATATCTGCCGAAAAATTAATCTGAAAGGACTAAGGTGTATGGGCGACATCTGGCAAATGTCCAGACAAGAAGTGCCGGATATGGAAGATATTCTCGCAGGTGGAGAATACCTATACCATATTCATATTGCCAGCCGTAAATCGAGGTGCATTCCGGGAGAAGACGGGATGACTGATAATTACACTGAAGCTTTCCGTGCATTGAAAAAAATCGGTTATGATGGTTTTATAAGCTATGCCTGTGGGATAAAAGCAGATAAAAATAAAATTATCCCTTCATCGATAAGACTTCTTGACAACCAATGGCAATCAGCATAACACAAGAGTTGGTTAATCCACGGAACTCAGAATTACTTTTTAGCGATATTCTGACCAGTTTATAAATAATGTTCTCCTCCCGGGAAACAGTTCTGAAAAAAATCGCATATTTGTTTATGGCAATTACAAGCAGATTTGTCATTTTGATAAAATTCTAAACCCAAAAAAATCCATTCTATGAAAGAAAAAAGCATTTTACGGCGGGTATCCGGAAAAAAGTCAGGATCCCGGGTAAAATCCTCCGGCATCACAATGCTGATCATGATTTTATTTATGATCTGTACAATTAATGTTTCCGGGGGATTTAGTTACACTGATGAGAACCGAATGAATTCAGGTCCTGCAACCTTAGCAGAAATTGACCTTCAACAGAATCAGGTAAGCGGTACCATAACCGATGCACAGGGTAATCCTTTACCCGGAGTAACGGTTTTAATCAAGGGCACCACTTTTGGCACACTGACAGACAACGAAGGAAAATATACTTTAAATAATGTGCCGCCAAATTCAATTCTGGTATTTTCATTTATCGGTTCTGCAACCCAGGAAATACCTGTCAGCGGCAGAAGCCAGATCAACATAACAATGCAGGAAGAAACTGTCGGACTTGAGGAAGTGGTCGTAATCGGATACGGATCACAAAGGAAAGTAGACCTTACCGGATCGGTTGAGACAATCAAATCTGCAGAAATTGTAAAGCAACCGGTGGCACAGGTTTCCCAGGCCCTTGTGGGGCTCACTCCCGGACTTACGGCAATTCAGTCAAGCGGCCAGCCGGGTAATGACTATTCGACATTACGAATCAGAGGGACAGGATCAATCGGAGCTTCCAATGATCCTTTAATTCTCATTGATGGCGTAGCCGGCGATATTAACGACCTTAATCCAAACGATATCGATAATATCTCTGTATTAAAAGATGCTGCTGCCGCTGCAATATACGGTTCCCGTGCTTCCAACGGCGTGATCCTCGTGACGACCAAACGAGCTAAAACCGGCGAACTGTCACTCAAATACTCGAATTATATAGGATGGCAGAAACCGACTGAGTTACCGGATTTTCTTGGCGCCCTGGATTTCCTGAAATATTCCGGTGAATCCCAGACGGTAATTGATAATTATGCTTCAAAGATGCTGACAGAACCCGATCTTTATCCCGATACAGACTGGGTAGGGATGCAGTTCAGTGAAAACGGATTTCAGCAATACCATGATATGACTGCAAGCATAGGGACCGAAAAGATAAAGACTATGGCATCTGTCTCATTACTCGATCAGAGCGGGAACATAGCAAATTATAATTATAACCGTTACAACGGCAGATTTAACACAGATTTTAAGGTGTCTGACAAAATTGATGTCAATTTTGATATAAGCTTCAACAGGTCAAAGAGGATCGCCCCGGCAACAAGTCTTACATATATAGTGCAGGATGATTATCGCATTCCTCCCATTTACCATGCAATACATTCTGACGGATCATGGGGCGACGGATGGCAGGGACAAAATCCTATTGCTGCCGCCAGAGCAGGCGGATTGACAACCAATCTCTGGAACTATTTCCGCGGAGTTCTTAAAGTCAGCTATAAACCCATAAAAGACCTGACCCTTTCAATGATGTATGCCCCGGAATATGATGATGCATATACCAGTTCATTTACAAAACAGTACAAAACAATAATTGACTGGACAAGTAAGTCAACGCGTCTTTATCCCAGCCGTAACGGTTTATCCCAAAGCAATTCAAAATCATTTACAAACAATTTCAATGCCCTGGCTACTTACTCCAAAATAATTAGCGACCATAGCTTTACGGCGTTACTTGGTTATGAGTTCATTAAATATGACTGGGCAAATTTCGGCGCTTCACGCCAGGACTATATACTCGATCAGTTTGAAGTTCTTAATGCAGGCTCAGCCGAGAGTGATGGCAACAGCGGTTCAGCAACCCATTCAGGACTCGTGTCATATTTCGGCCGTGTGAATTATGCATTCAGGGATAAATACCTTCTTGAAGCCAATTTGAGAAGGGACGCATCTTCGCGTTTTCAGGAAGATAACCGGGTTTCATATTTCCCTTCGTTTTCGGCCGGATGGAGAGTTGGCAAAGAATCATTTATGCAGAATCAGAACATCCTTTCCGATCTTAAGCTTCGTTTTTCATGGGGCCGCCTCGGAAATCAACAGATCGGAAGCGACTTCCCTTATGCTTCCTCCATTGTCCTCGGATCAAGTAATTTCCTCTTCAATAATGCAATAGTAACAGGAGCCACACAGAACGTACTGGCGAACAGCCTTATCCAATGGGAAACAACCGAAACCACCAATTTCGGCGTCGATGCCGGTTTCCTTGACCAGCGACTGACATTCACAGCTGATTATTATGTCCGCAAAACCTTCGATATCCTTCTCAGCCTTCCTATCCCTCTTGTGATCGGGCTTTCACCTGCCATGCAGAACGCAGGGAATGTTGATAATAAAGGATGGGACCTGTCTCTCGGGTGGACTGATTCCAAAGGCGATCTGTCTTATTATGCACGCTTTAACTTCTCGGACGTAAGAAATGAAGTGACAAACCTTTCTGGTGTTGGCCCGATTATCTCAGGTATCTCCATTACTGACATCGGTTATCCGATCGGATCGATTTACGGTTTTGAATCTGTCGGTATTTTCCAGAACCAGGAAGAAATTACAGGAGCCCCTACTCAGTTCGGGACCCTTTCACCGGGAAATATAAGATATAAAGATCAGCTTACGGTAGATACAAACAGTGACGGAATTCCTGACCAGGCCGACGGAAAGATCAACAGTGATGACCGGGTAATTATTGGCGACCCGTTCCCCAGAATGTCTTTCGGGCTTAATTTTGGAGCACAATATAAAGGATTCGACCTGTCAGCAAGCCTTCAGGGGGTCGGTAAAAGAGATATTTTGCTCCAGGGCGATATGGTATGGCCGCTGTGGAATGCAGGTAAAATCCAGAAATGGCATCTCGACGAATGCTGGTCGGCTGAAAATACCGATGCCAGATACCCTGCAATTAAAGCAACCAGTGCAGGAAGCAATGACGCACAAATGTCCAGCACATGGGTCTTTAATGCTGCATATCTGAGGCTGAGAAACATTACAATAGGATATACTCTTCCCTCTGAATGGCTGACAAATTTCTTTATAAAAGGAGTAAGAATATATTGTTCAGGATTAAACCTGCTGACTTTTGACAAATTGCCGGCCGGTATTGATCCATTGGTACCAAATGGTTCCAACGGAGGTATATTCCCGGTTACTTCAAATTTCTCAGTAGGCATTGACGTGAACTTCAAGTAATAACATTATAAATATTACGATATATGAAAACTCATTATAAATTCTTCATCCTGCTCCTTACAATTCTGCCTTTTACAGGTTGCGATAAGCAGATCCTTGACCTCGAATCACTGACTGAACCTGTTGATGCCACATTCTTTTCAAATGAAAAGGAACTTGAACTGGCGCTGACGGGAACATATAATTCCCTGATAAGAATGAACTACGGTGTTGCTTATCAGCTGGCTATTGACAATGGCGGCTCAGACATCGGGATCAGCCGCGGGTGTGAATTTGATGAACTTGGTGCAGGTACACACAGTGCTCAGTCTGGTACATATTCCAGCCTCTATTCATTTTATTACAGGGGAATTGCCAGAGCCAATAACCTTATCCAGAATATGGAAAGGTCAAAAGATGTCGTTTCTGAAGAACGGTTTAATCAGATCAAAGCACAGGCGCTGGTTTTAAGAGCATACTTTTACCATTACCTCATCGAATTCTTTGGAGATGTCCCTTATATTGAAGCTGTTGTTACAAAACCGGAGGATGGACTGATCCCCAGGACAGCAAAGACAGAAGTTGTAACGAAACTCCTGGCAGATCTTCAGACAGCTGCGGCATCGCTTCCTCTTACATGGGCTGAAAAAGGCCGTATCACAAAAGGAGTTGCACTGGGATTAAGGGCCAGAATAGCTCTGTACAACGGCCTCTACACAGAAGCAGCTTCATCTGCAAAAGCGGTTATGGATATTGAACAGGGATCAGGTTACAGCCTGTACACAAATTATCAGAATCTTTTCCAGCGTGCAGGAGAAGGTAGTCCCGAAATAATGCTTGCAATGCCATTTAAAGACGGATTCCAGACCACAACAGGATATGCACTTGGTTCCCGGAATGCCGGTTCATATACAGTTATGGCACCAACCCAGTCAATGGTAGATTCCTATGAAGCCTCGGACGGCCTTCCGATTGACGAATCAACGGTTTACAATCCTTCAAAGCCATTCGAGAACAGGGATCCCCGCTTAAAGGCTTCAATTATAACCCCGCAAAGCGCCTGGGCTGGATTTATCTTTGAAAGCCATCCCGACAGCGTCACTTTCCGCCTTGTAAACGGAACACTTGCAGGATCAAATAAAGATTGCCGTAAAGCATCATGGCCCGCCGCATTTTGCGGATATGCCTGGAAAAAATATAACGACGAAGCAGCACAAAAGGATAAGGTCCTCTGGTCAGAAATTGACTTCAGCCTGATGAGATATGCAGAAATATTACTGACCTACGCTGAAGCACGGATTGAGTCCGGAACAATCGACGAATCAGTCCTGACTGCAATAAACCGTGTACGCGCACGTGCCTATGGCGTCAATGTGGCTGATATTGGAAATTATCCGGAAATTACAACAACTGATCAGGCTGAACTAAGGAAAATAATCCGCAGGGAAAGAAAAGTAGAACTGGCAAACGAAGGATTCCGCCTTTTTGATATAAGAAGATGGAGAATTGCTGAAAAGGTAATGCCAGTAAAAATATACGGACGAATCCTGAATGAAAAGACAGCAACCCTTATCCCTCCGATTGATGATGACGGTTTTGTGTCATACGAAAGTGTACAGAGCCAATACGATCTTAATACCGACGCGAGGTTCCCAAATGCACAGAACAGACTTTTTAATAAAAACAGGGATTATCTTTGTCCGATCCCTCAGGCAGAAATTGATACTTATGCCGGATTCGGAGTTGTTCTTGAACAGAATCCAAATTATTAAATTCACCCGGTGAATAAAAACAGAATTATGATGAAGTTTTTAAAGAGAATCCTGACGCTGATAATTATTATTTCCGGATTTTCATCCTGTGATAATCCATCCGGCGAGGTCTTTATTGAAGCCGAGAGTTTTTCTGATCCCGGAGGATGGGTCGTTGACCAGCAGTCAATCGATATCATGGGATCATCATATTTGCTGGCACATGGTCTGGGTGTCCCTGTAAAGGATGCCCGGACCACTATTACTATTCCTGCGAAGGGAAAGTACCGGGTATGGGTCAGAACCCGCGACTGGGTAGCCCCCTGGGATGTTCCCGGAGCCCCCGGGAAATTCAAGCTCCTCATCAACAACTCAGCCCTTGAAACAACTTTCGGAACAGAAGGGAAATCATGGCACTGGCAGGACGGAGGAACTGTCCGTATCAGCAAGGGGAATTCCGAAATTGCATTACACGACCTTACCGGATTTGAAGGCAGATGCGACGCAATACTTCTGACCACAAATCAGAAATTCCGCCCGCCTGATGAAAAAGCACCACTCGATGACTTCCGTAAAGCTTCACTGGGACTGCCCACGGTTCCCGGAAACGGAGGAGATTATGACCTTGTAGTTGTCGGAGGAGGAATGGCAGGCTGCTGTGCGGCTGTCAGCGCTGCAAGATACGGATGCAAAGTAGCTCTTATCCAGAACAGACCTGTCCTCGGAGGAAATAACAGCTCCGAAGTAAGAGTAGGATTGTCAGGCCTCATATAT
>JAKQPD010000146.1 GCA_029564935.1 Bacteroidota bacterium | reverse complement strand
AATAGTAAATTTAACGCCATGTCTTGTGGAATTCCGCTACGGCTACGCCTCCGCTCCATTCCACAAGAATCTTCAACAAACTTAACAATTATGTCAAAGAACTTTACTACCTTCTGCCAAATGGCACAAATATAGGGGGACTTTAAATTCTGCTGAGTGTTTCACCTTCATTATTCTTAACATTTTATATTCCAAAATTCTGTGTCGGCACTCTTCAAGCCCCCCCTGGGGGGTTTGGGGGTAAGGCCTAGATATGGGTTGGAGCTAGATCCCTGCTGGAAGGTTTGGGGGTTAAATCCCGCTGGGAGGTTTTGGGGGTAAAACCATCACCTGGGAGTTGGGTGGCAGATCAGATCTGTGAAAACAGCCTCTTCTCCCGGATTACTTCCCGGTTATATGGAACCCGCACATGATGCTGTTTCCATCCTCATCCACTACAGTAAGCACATGATCACCTGTACCGGCAAATATCTCAGTCTGATGTATCGACCGGGTAGTTCCCTGGTACTCCTGATCGAGATGCCAGAAGATCTTCTTTGAAGGATTGCGGTGCGCGACTTCAGCAATTATCCTTGTAAGCTCACCTGTCTGATCGCGAGGAATGAATATATTAATCCCTGATGTCGGGTAAATGAATTCCATTATCGCAACGCTTCTATCGGTAGTGCAACCTGGTAAGAAAGGAGGCAGTGGCCTGTAATCAGGATGCTTTTGTCTGTAAAAATATTCCATGGCGGGGGGAAGGATGAACCATGATTCATTCCTGATCTCAGCAGCAGGTGCGCAATCGGCATTTACCTGTTTTGTCCCGGTCTTATCAAGATGTATTATTTTATGATAAGGGCAGGATTCGCTTCTCAGTCCGCTTACACAGGCCATCATCTCTTCTGTTTCCGGACAGTCGGGACCTGCCCTGAAGCCACTTTTCGAACATACTCTGATCATTGTCATTTCTTCAGAAGGTTCCGGGAACCATCCTGATGTTCCCATTACATTGATGAGGTCGAACAATACCGGTGCAGCCGCAGTTATCCCGGTTAGCCCCGGTCGTCCCTCTCCGTCTGCATTACCTGTCCAGACACCGATAACATAATCGGGAGTTGTCCCGACGGCCCAGGCATCGCGGAATCCGAAGCTGGTACCGGTCTTCCAGGCAATATCAGGGGAAGATGAGAAAAATTGCCATCCGGCCTCGGCTTCGGGCCTGTTAACTCTTTTAAGAGCTTCATATGTAAGCCAGATCGATGATGCTGATAAAACGGGCTCGCCATAAACCGGCCTTTCATTGTCGTTTATTGAACCTGTCATGAGAACAGGCATGTGATAGTCACCGGGACAATATTTCCCTTCTTTACCGAACCTGTTCAGAACCCTTGATAATGATGCATATACACCGGTAAGCTCCCAGAGTGTTGCTTCTCCCCCGCCGAGGATAAGTGATAATCCGTAATGATCGGCAGACCGGGTGAAAGTTGTAAAGCCTGTTTTTTGAAAGAGGTCAAGCAGTTTTTCAACAGAATATTTCCGGAGCATTCTTACAGCCGGAATATTAAGCGACTGCGATAATGCAAGCGAAGCCGGCACTGCACCGCTGAAGCTCTGATCGAAATTCTCAGGTGTGAAACCCGGGAAGCGGGTGGGGATATCTGCGACAAGGGTATTGGGGAGGATGTCACCTGATTGCTGCATTCCCGCGTAGAGTATGGGTTTAAGAATACTCCCGGTGCTCCTGGGGGATCTGATAATGTCCACATCTTCACCATGGTTGCCTGGTTTATCAGTCCGGCTGTTCCCGACATATGCCAGAACTTCGCCTGTTTCTACTTTTACGATAAGGCATGCGGCATTATTGATAAGATTCCCCGACAGCTGCCTGCTGTGAGATTCAATTATAGCATTTGCCCTTGCCTGTAAAGCCGCATCAATTGTAGTCCGGATCATTTCACCGTTGTTACTGCTGAAGAAATAATCAGTCAGATGAGGAGCTATGGAAGGGAGTGGTTTTGGTTCCCCCGGAAGAGGTTCATCCAGCGCCAGAATATATGTGATGGAATCAAAATATTTTCTTTCATAAAGCTTTTTCAGGAGATCATCGCGTCGTTTTCTGAGTATATGCTGGTTCCTTCCCGGGAAGACCAGTGACGGAGAGTTTGGAAGCACTGCAAGTCCCGCTGCCTCGGCCCAGGTAATTTCAGCTGCCGGTTTTTCAAGATACCTTCGGGATGCTGCCTCAAGACCAACAATATTACCTCCGAACGGGGCATTCATTGACCAGGTTTTAAGAATACCCTTTTTTGTCCTGAAGATCTCAAGCTTTAAGGCTGAAAGCATTTCTGAAAGTTTTGCAGCATATGTCCGTGATTTATTCCCGCCCGACAGCCGGGCGACCTGCATCGTTATTGTGCTGCCTCCGCTTACGATATCTCCGGCCTTTATATTCCTGACCAATGCTCTGATGATTGATACGGGATTGATCCCCGGATGAAAGTAGAAATACCTGTCCTCAAATGTAAGCAAAGCCTTTTCGAACTTCTCGGGAACTTCATCAGGACCGGGGAAACGCCACTGGCCGTCATCAGCTATCCTGGCTCCGAGAAGGCTCCCGTCGCCGGCCAGAACAACTGTAGATAATGGCGCCCCGAATCGTGGCATGGGCGAAATTAAAACCGGAGTGATCATCACTCCGGCAATAACAATTATGATCCTGAATTTTCGTTTCAAATCTATTCTCCTGTTACCGTTACCCTTGTTCCCGGATACCTTGCATAACAATTTTCGGTGTACATGGCTTCACACCAGATTGCAGGCTGGTAATATTCTCCCTTGTAGGCTGCATTCAGAACAAGTACGAAGGTTTTTGTTTCGTCCCGGCCGAGAGTGAAGTATGTATTCACCCTGTCGTCCCTGATATCGGTGTAATCGTAAGCGCTTTGCTTTATTCCGTACCGGGCTTCAAAAAGCCGGGTATTCCTTATCTCCCATCCCGATGGAACCATTGTTGTGAGAGCAATATTGTTCACCTCTGAGAAAGTATTGTTTGTTACATTGACAACCATCATGAAATCGGTTCCCATCTTCAGGCTTTTATGGTCTATAGTATTCATGTTCATATTAATATAACCGACCTTTATGCTCAGGCCTTTTTCCTCAGAAGAAACATCAGGAAGCATTGATATTCCTTTTCTGACCAGTGTTACATATACAGGAGCTTCTGAATTATTTATAACCGTAATCGGATTATCGGGAGATGTCATTTCCAGATCTTCAGTCATCAGTTCTTTTGCTCTGATCGTTTTTTCAGTCTTTTTACCATTTAAGGTGATGCTTATCTTTGATGATGTGGTGTTGCCTTCAGGTAATGTTTCAGCCCATTTCATATAACTGAATAATCCCCAGGCAAGCGACTGGGTGCTGAACCATGATGAACTGTTCATCTGATCGCAAATTTCCTTCAGTATTGGAAGAGCCTGTTCCTGTTTGTTAAGAAGTGTGAGGGTATAAAGTATTATGGCTTTATCGCGTATAGCGCTGCCATAATAATGATCATAATACTCCGGTTCCGTCGATGTATCCCTCACATCAAGCAGGTTATCCGCAACTTCAGTCCGGCCGGTTGCAGCATACGCAGCAGCCAGAAGCCATTGTGAAAGCCGGGGAATATCCGGGTTTTCTCTCAGCCTGTTCATTGCGCCCTTTTCAGGCTTACCTGCAAGTGCAAGGGTGAAAAGCCTGTAAGCCTGATCATTTGCAGCATATTTAAATTTTGGATCATACTTCCATTCCCTGGCAGCTTTCTGCTGATAACCTGTCCATTTCTGTCTGAATGCGGAAGTAATATTATATCCCTGACGTTCGGCTTCAATCATGAAATGTCCCGCATACGATGTGACCCAGTTATCTGCCTGGTATGATCCCGGCCATACTGCCAGTCCGCCTCCTGACATCTGCCTTGAAATGATTTTGCTAATTGCTTCTTTAATATTATAAGAAGATTTTTCAATCACGGCCTGGTTATTGGCGGAGAGCTCTTTGAGCCATATCTGTGGAAATGCGGCTGACGTGATCTGTTCTGTACATCCGTGAGGGTAATTAAGAAGATAATCAAGTCGTTTTTCGAAATTTACAGAGGGAAGGGCAGAAGCTTCGATCCTGGCGGAATTGGTTCCTTCCATGCCGAAAGGCTTAAGTGATGTTTCCCATTTCTCACCGGGATTCAGAAATTTTAACTCTGCACGGGTTTCAGGAGGATTTGGGCTCCTTATTCCTATCTCCATGTCATAAACTGCGGTTTCTCCTCCGCCTGTGGCAGTAACCTTAATCTTGCCGATGCCGGTCTTTTCTCCTGCGATAAAAGTAAATTCAGTGTCTTTTTCCCCTGCACCCCCTGTAAGGATTGTCTTTGTTGTTTCGATAAAGCTTATAAATTCATTCCCTTCCGCTTTAATTGTCACTTCAGGGATATTGTCTATCCCTGTAAAAAGAGTAACGGGAAGTGAAGCTTTTTCTCCCGGGCTGATAACCCGTGGGGCAGTGACAAGGACCATAAGCGGATCTCTGACAAATACAGGTTTTTCTGCCGAACCGTAAGCCCTGTCTTTCCCGGCGATGACCATAGTTCTCACTGATCCGGTATACTGTGGAAGAGTGAGGGTATGAGTGTTGGTTTTTCCCTGATGAAGTTCAAAAGGCCCGAGGAATTTCACGACCGGAATGAACCGTTGGGCCTTGTTTGCTGATTTATCTGTCAGAGCCTCATCTCCTCCTGTGGCGAATGCTCTTTCGAGAGTTCCGCCGAAGGATCCCAGTACATAGTCATAAAGATCCCAGGTCTTAACACCGAGGGCTTCACGGGCATAGAAATAATTCCAGGGATCGGGTGTTTTAAATCCCGTGATATCCAGCAATCCTTCATCAACCACAGCAAGGGTATAAGTCATTGCCTTGTTACCGGTCTCATTTACCTTTATTTCAAATGGCTGCCGGGATCTCAGTTCATCAGGCATTGTGATGACCGGATTAAGTCTTGTTCCCGGATCCTCAACCATCACATTAACAATTCCGTAAAGCCTGATGGGCATGTCATTGATAGTCTGGCTGTGGGGCTGAATGACAGAAACATAAGCATATACATTCGGAGCCATCTCAGGTGTTACCCTGAACCGCACTTCCGTATTAGCCTTATCAGTACCTGTACGGATCTGGTCAAGAACCCCCGTGGCATTCTCGATTGTAACCAGAGCTCTTGCATTTTCAGGTGATGGGAAAGAGAGTCTCACTTCATCGCCGGGATTATATTTCTCCTTATCGGTATTGACAACGAGCAGAGTTGCACCTTCGGCGTTTTCTTTCATTCCGTATTCCCAGGGCCAGTCGATGAGCAGGATTTTCCCTGTTGAATGGCCCGCAGGTGTTGTTGCCCGTATAAGATATCTTCCCCATTCATTCTTATTAATTTTAAAGGTGAAGTTGCCTTCCCCGCCTGAAGTGGTTATTGTCTGCCTGATGACAGGTTTATGTATCTGTCCCGATATATAATCTGCAAGGTACTCATCCCCTGATTCCCACCACCACCTGTATGAAAGCTTATACACGGTAATTTCAACTTCCGATCTTACAGGTTTTCCCTTTTCATCGACTGTAACAATCTTTACCTCATTATCTGTATCGGTGAACAGCATCCTGTCGCGGTCAGTCAGACCCGGAAGCCTGATCCCGGCAAAAACAGGCCAGGGAGCATACTTATAAGTTACCTGGGTTATGCTTTCATCGCCTCCCGGTTCCTGTGCTTTTGCCGTGAAAACAGCATTGAGCATTCCCGGGGCATTCAGCTCATAGCCGGGATCGAATTTTATTGTCGCATTTCCGTTCCCGTCCGTTTTACTATCAAAAATGTTTACGGTTTCGGGGTAAAAATCAATGATAGGATCATCAAAATCATATTGTTTAAAATTTTCAAAAACTGTTTTTGTATGTTTCAGGATATAATCGACGGAAGAATTCATATTGCCTGCCACACTGCCGTTCAGCCATTTGATATTAAGATTTCCTGTTGATGATTTACCTGAGCCTCCTAGTATTTCCGAGGGAAAGGTAAGGTTTATCTTCAGGCGGTTCGGCTTGATGGTCTCGATCCGTATCCTTTTTGTAAATGTAGCACCTCCGATATTGAACTGTGCCCTGTAGTTTCCTGTTACAGCATCTGTTGAAGTACCTGTTTTGAAAACCATCAGATTCCTTCCTCCAGGTTTATGGATCTGGTTATCAACTCTTTGTTCGAGAGGATTGATTAATTCAAACTGTACGGGATGATCGGGCGGCAGATCATTCAGCATATCTTTAATGAAAAGAGAAAGAAAAATTGAATCACCTGGTCTCCAGACATCTCTTTCACCATAAATAAATGCTTTAATACCTTTTTCGGGCTTTGTTCCTGAAACATCAAATGAGCTGAGGGAGAGTGATGCACCGTCTGTAACTTTGAGGTAATTGCGGTCTTTATCCTTTTTAGCGATTATCAGAAATGGTTTTCTTTCACAGAAAAGTGAAAATGAGCCGTCCTGATCGGTATTTCCGGCAACGATCTGTTGCATCTGGTAATCATAAGCCTCAATCTGGACTTCGCTTACCGGCAGAGCTGTCAGCAGGTCATTGACATTTACATGGAGTATATCATCCTCTCCTTTCTTGGCAATAAGGCCAAGGTTTGAAGCCAGGATATTAC
The DNA here is from genome assembly GCA_029564935.1 of Bacteroidota bacterium. Taxonomy (GTDB): domain Bacteria; phylum Bacteroidota; class Bacteroidia; order Bacteroidales; family VadinHA17; genus LD21. The sequence goes on along the minus strand of JAKQPD010000146.1, from coordinate 1,486 downwards.
GCGATACATTCTTGTCGGGGCTGTAATATGCATCCATACATGGATTCTCACGATCTTCCCATCTGAAATTCAGGGAATAATAGATTGCGTCCCCGCTGTCGTCGAAATAATTTTCCGGATCTTCCCAGTAAGTTTTTTCAAGTTCCTGTGTCTGATCCAGAAGCTCCTCATATCTTGATGGTTCGCCGGAAGCGGCACAGGGATATAGTGACCATGATTTTCGCATCCCCAGCTGTACTTTGTAAAGAACACCGGGTTCAACATCTATATAATCCGCAAGATCGATTGTGTATAAATTCCATGATCCCGTTCCCGAATTTGTACCGGTAATAAGATCCACTCTTCCGGAATAGACAGGCCGGCCGAAACGTTTGACTGAATATCCCCTGTCAATATCATTTTCCTGGAGATAATAAGGAAGATTGTTTTCAAATATCTTTATGATCTTCAGGTCGACTGCCTTAAGATTCGCAGCCTTGAACGGAAAAATAAGGTTCTGTGAGGAAGGAAGGATAACACCATTACCTTCAAGCTTAATTCCCGGATTGACAGATGCAAAGTCAAGCTTTGTCGAAAAGGCCGAAGTCAAACCTGTCCCTCCCGAATTTCTGACCTGAGGTTCGACATTCAGAGTCACTTCCCTCTGGATATTATCAGAAAGAACAAGCGTAATTATATTTGTATTTATACTTGTGGTAACCGGCACCATCGGATCGAGGTAGACCAGTCCTTCAAGGTCCTGGGACGCATCCACGGGATCCGATAAAATTATGTCTATGACCGGATTTTCACCGGAACGGGTTTTGATATCCAGAACAGAAAAATCTTCTGTCGCGGGGATGATTATTGATTTTGATCCTTTCTGTTTTACACCCGAAGCAGTACCGTCCCATAAAATTGTAAGTTCACGGCTTTTCCCGGATCTTACGATCTCAGGAATAGTAAACCGGTGGATAAGATCCGAAGCATGATCCCATGTTACAGTTGTTTTTTTCCTGTCGAGCCTTGCTTCAAGATAACTCTCCACTTCCGCGGGAGGAATGAAGTCGGAGCTTACAATTTCACCGGTGAGATTATATTTATCTCCCTCGGGCGAACTTTCAAGCATGCCGGTCGAAAGGATGAAATCTTTTTTAAGTGTCTGTATCCTGAACGGAAATACTTTCAGTCTTTCCTCCACACTGCCGAGCTTATGGATCAGTAATTCACCTGAATAAATTTTCCCGGGATCGAGTATTTTGGATGGTTTGAAAACAAGTGTCGTTTCATCGGTCCATTCAGTTTTCCCCTTTAAGGGAGGGTTAAACTCAATGAGACCGGCCGGTGTCTGCTGACCGGCTTTTGCTGCAAACTCCGGCGTGAATCTTATTTCAATGACGGAGTTGGCAGGAATTATTCCCGAAGTGTATCCTGCAATATACCGGCTGAATCCTTTATCGAGAGGGAGAATAGTTTCAGTCACATCTGGCGCTTTAAGCAGACCGGG
>JAKQPD010000139.1 GCA_029564935.1 Bacteroidota bacterium | reverse complement strand
TCTCCAGGAGGATTGCCGGATCTGATCCGTTTAAAAGTCCCTGCCGACCCGAAAAGTATCTGATCTCAAAACCGGAAACATTATTAAGTACAAGCGCACTCTGCCAGTTCTTTTCAGGATTTTCTTCATTCCATTTTACTGTCATATCCTTTATGACAAGTCCTTTAACATCTTCGATCATCAGTGCGTGTGAACTTCTTTTATCGATCGCATCTTCAGGCTCCATGAACATCTGGACATTGTTTATTCTGATGTTCTCAATCGGCTGGTCCGGCTGACCTTTAATAGTGCTTGTTCCCCGGGGATGTGAAATTATTGTGTCAATAACAATATCCTTTATTCGTCCCAGCTTTGAGTTTTCAGATCTTCTGCTGAGCTTGAACTTGCATAGTTCTGCACTTCCCCACCAGTTCCAGTGCCGTCTGTTTGTTTCTACAGTCAGATCCCTGAAAATAATATCGCTCACCGTTGCACCATCCTGGACATTGATCCCGAATCCCTTGTTGGAATTACGGATTGTACAGTTGCTGAAAATGACATGACGGATATCTGCGAATGTTTCAGTTCCGATCATCAGTGGGGTTGAAGATGAAGAGAGGATACAATTGGTGACAACAACATTTTCCACGGGATTGACTTTTTCCTGGCCTTTCCGTGCGGGTGTTTTAAGGACGATCGAATCATCTCCGGTCACAATCACCGAATCGGATATTGTAACATTGCTTGTACAGCATATGTCAATCCCATCGGCATTCACTCCCTTTTCAAGATCAGAGAAAATATGAATACCTCTTATAAAAACGCGGTTACAATCATTCAATCTTATATTCCAGAGAGGCGAATTTATGACCGTTATGTCACTCAGCAGGATATTAGTACAGTTGTTAAGGATGAACATATATGTCTGCATACCGGTCCTGTAATATCTTCTCATATCCACACCCGCTTTTCTGGCTATTTCTATTTCAGTAATTATCTCCGGATCTTCTCCCCGCATTTCGACGAATTCATATTTTGCCAGTCCGTCAATAGTACCTCTTCCGGTCACAGAAATATTTACTGCATCCTGTGCATAGATCATTGTCCGCGAGCCCTGGATGAAATCAGCAGGGTCCTGGCTGAGAAACAATGTTGCTCCGCTTTCGAGATTGAGATTCACATTGTCTTTTAACTGTAGTGTTCCCACTGTATATTCTCCGGGTGGCACATAGACAGTGCCTCCGCCGGCAGAGGTACATGCTTCAATTGCTTCCCGGACCGGTATGGTAGCCTTATCATTCCTGTTGCCTGTTGCCCCGAAATCTCTTACATTATAAACATTGAAGCCGTTCTTCATGGTGGATTCGGACGGTACCATCACCGAACCTAAAAATCCGGCCCCAATAAGAGTTGTCCCGTTCTTTAACATTGAACGACGATCTATCCTGCCGGCTATGTCTTTGTCATTATTTCTCATTTCCATTAGTCGCTTTTAAAGAATACTGATATAAAAATATGCATTATTACAGATTAATCAATTTCATCTGTTTAAGTATCTTTATGTATTATTTACGCTGAAAGTTAATTTTATGTTTTACTGACCAATTTAATATCACTATCCATGAATCGCAGAAAATTCATTGAAACGTCAGGTGCTGCAGCCGGAGCTGCAGTGTTTGGAAGCGTGAACGGCACTTTTAACGAACAAGCGGCAGGATCAGAACTCCCTCAGGGAGGAAAACCGAAGATCAAGCTTGGGCTGTATTCAATATCATATGGCGGAATATGGTATGAGGGGCAGGCTCTTTCTTTTGAGGAATTCTGCAAAAGGGCAAAGGATTACGGATTCGATGGGGTGGAGCTCGACAATAAACGCCCGATGGGCTGCCCTCTCGATCTTAACAATCGCAGAAGAGATGAAATGGTCAATGCTCTCCTGAAGAACGGCCTGGAAATACCGGCAGTAGCGGCTAATAATGATTTTTCAAGTCCTGTTCCGGAGCACAGGGAATGTCAGCTTCTTATGGTACGCGAAACCGCCAGGCTGGCTAAGGACCTGGGAGCAAAAATCGTCCGGCTGTTTGCTGCATGGCCAGGTGTGCCAATTCATGAAGGGGTGGGTACGTATGACCTTACCAGAGGAAATTTCTATACCTTCGAAAGACAGTTCCCTTTTGCGACCAGGCTTGACAGGTGGAATTTTGTTAAGGATTGTCTTAAAGAATCTGCGAAGTTCGGAGAAGAATTTGGCATTACAATGGCGCTCCAGAATCACGCACCGCTGATAAGAACCTGGAAGGATACCCTCGACCTGGTTAAGGAGGTCAATTCACCATGGCTTAAAATATGCCTCGACCTCCCGATAATGGAAAATCTTGATAAAGATTATGTTGCCCATGCCGTCAGAGAAGTCGGGAAGCTTCAGGTCCATTCACATTATGGAGGAGAATATTTCCGTGATAAGGACGGATCAATAAAACCCCTTATCCTGGATTATTATGCCGGTGGAAAAAATCCGGATTACCGGCATTACATCGGATTAATGAACGAAATCGGATATAATGGTTATTTTACTTTTGAACTATGTCACCCTGTACTTAATGAAGACCATACCCGTGGTGATATTAAATATGTGGATAATCAGGTGAAACTTGCAAGAGAATTCCTTGCTGGGATTATCGGATAACAAAATAATCCCGACATTCCGGGAATCTCAGGATAATGCGTAAAACCGTAAACATATGAATAACAGAGTACTTACCCTTCTCTTTGCGACGGGTTTACTTACCGGACCAGGTATTGCGAAAGCCGATAATCTGATCCTGAATCCGGGATTTGAGGCTTCACCGGTCAATCCGGTCAGCTGGAAAATAACCGGACCCGTTGAATCAATGCAACCAACTACAACAGTTGATAATAATATATTTTTCAGCGGTAGGTCAGGACTCAAGATGGAAAGTTCCAATCCCAACTGCCATGGCAGAGCTGTTCAGACATTTGGAATAACAGGAGATCAGACGTATCTTGTCACTGCGAGGTTCAGGACTGAGAATATAAGTTCCGTTCATAAAAATGTACTTATCAGGGTAAAATGGTTCAGGGGGAAGGAACAACTTGGATATAATTACATATATACTATTGAAGGTGAATCTGATGGATGGTTTCATGCATCTGACAGGATCAAAGCGGTAAAAGGGTCCACAACAGCTGAATTATCTCTGGAGTTCAGATGGAGTACCGGGACGGTCTGGTGGGATGATATCTCATTTGAAGCGTGTGCCGAGGAACTCCCTAGGAAAATTAAAGTCGGTACTTTTTATTTCCGGCCTCCGGGACCGACTGTAGAAAAGAATATTGCTTTAATGAGTGAAATGATCGACAAGGCCGGCAAAGAAGGGTGTACAATAATATGTCTTCCAGAGGGATGGCCGACATGCAATACAGGCCTCGGGATGCAAAAGACCGAATCCAATACACTGGAGGGCAGTGCCTCGGCAATGATGTCTGAAAAAGCAAAAGAGTACGGCATGTATATAGTTTCGGGTCTTTACAGCTGGAAAGGAGATACTTTAAAGAATGTAGCTGTACTTTATGGCCGCACCGGAAAGATCGAAGGGATATATGAAAAAGTGCAGCTTCCTGATTCTGAAACTGAAGCCGGAGCTGTACCCGGAAATACATTCCCGGTGTTTACAACTGATTTCGGGAGGATCGGCATTCTTATATGCTGGGACAGCGCCTTCCCGGAAATATCGAGGATACTGGCCATCAATGGCGCTGAAATTCTGTTTTGTCCTGTCTGGGGCGATGTCAGGGGACCGGAATCATGGAAACTGACAGCCCGTGCAAGAGCTTTCGACAACGGGGTATATTTCGTAACAAATATTTTTGACGGACACAGTGTAATTGTTAACCCTGCAGGTGATATACTTCAGGAAAGCGGGATACAGGGCACTCTTATAACATCAGAAATCGATCTTAATTTCAATCCGCCATGGAACTGGATAGGTAATGCAGGACTTGGAATCTGGAAAGGAGTCTGGCGTAAGGACCGCCGGGCTGATCTTTTCGGAATATTAGGAGAATAAATAGTAATTAATGCATATCAGAAGGATAAGGCTCAGGAAAGAGTATCGTCTTAAGATATGGTTATTTATTTTAACTGCTTCAGCTTTCGGTTTCATCTTTATTCCTGAAACGAACAGATCTGCTTTTTTTTCATTTTTCAGCAAGGACTGCAGGAATTATCAGCAGGTGTTCAGCCGGAAACTTAATGACAGGATACCTGATTACATAGATAATGCCCGGTCAAAAGGGATAGAGAAATGCACTGATGAAGCTGATATTGCAAGGAGGATTTCAACTGGACAGTTGTTCAGGGTAAGGAACAGCAGATATTATAAAGTTGAAAAAATGGCCTACAGCTATCCCTATCTTACAAGGGAAAGTAAAAAGCTCCTGAAAGAAACCGGTAAAAGGTTCAGGAAGAAAGTCAGAAAAGACGGACTGATAGGTTCCGGATTTATAATTACATCGATGACCCGTACAACCGGAAATCTGAAAAGCCTTGGGAAGAAAAATACCAATGCATCGGACAACAGCCCACATCTTAATGGCAATGCATTTGATATTTCCTATGCAAGGTTTCATTTAAAAAAGCTTTATGTCACCGAGTGTGATAAATGGTATATGAAGGAAGCCCTGGCGGAGGTTATCTGGAAGATGAGAGAAGAAAAAAAATGCTGGGCAACATATGAAAAAAGCCAGGGTTGTTATCATATTGTATCCAGATGATTGCTCAACGAAAGAACAATTACAATTTTCTTTTCATGTAGTACCAGGACTAAAGATCAAAATGAGAATCAGGGCTAAACTTCCAGCAACCTTTTTATTGCCGCAATAGTTTCCTGATTTATTTTATCAAAGATAAACCAGGGTTTGACCAAAGTCAATTTTATTTGACAATAATGTATTATTATCAAATCTGTGATTTGATTGAGCATTAATCAAATAAGATTTACCATATCATCAGCATACCAATGGCAAACAATATATTTTCTCTATTTATTCTTCTGCTGTTCTCATCCTTATTGAAATCCCAGCAGCCTGAAAAGGTATTGACCTCAATTTTTAATGAAGCACTCACAGATACAACAGCATACAATCAGCTCAGATATCTGTGCAAACATACCGGAGGAAGGCTGTCGGGTTCTCCGGCATCTTTAAAGGCAATTGAATTTACACGTCAGGCTTTAATAAATGCAGGGGCTGACACCGTATGGCTTCAGAAAGTAATGGTGCCTCACTGGGAAAGAGGATTTGAGAATTGTTGACAGACAAATCTCCTGAATCAGGATTTTTTAAAGTCCGGTAATGCATTTGCGGATAGTTACTTTACCTCGTTGTAACCTGTAATTCTTCCGATCCAGTCAATAAACCCTTCGGGATCTTCATCCGCACAATGTCCGCCATCCCAAAAGGTCCAGCTGTTTACATCCTTTTTCAGGTTCTCCAGACTTATAACCAGATTAACCATTACGGTCTGTGATGTATGATTATCGCTAGTGCCGTTCCTGAGCCACCAGTAACCGGCACAATCTTTATTGTTATTCCTGATGAAATACATCGCATTCATCATGTTTACAAGCTCAGTGACTTCGCTGTCGATCTCTGCATTCATATTACCTGTAGAATGTCTGAGACTGAAATTTGTAAAATGGCGTGAATCAGTTGTTTTATTTCCGAATAGATTTGGTTCTGGCTGACTCATACTAAAATCATCGAAAGCCGGAAGTCCTTTCATTCTTCCGACATGTGAAACATAATCCTTAAAGGTGAATTTGGAGCCCTGGTCAGTCCACGTGATCCAGGTGTTCTTCTGAAGATATTCCTTTCGTTTTTCATCACCGAGGCCTTTCAGATATTTATCCGCCGAGGGGAAAAGATAAAACTTCAGAAGATATTCGTCATAATTATCCGCTGTAATGAGCCCGAAACCATCTTTACCCTGAAGTTTTAAAGATGCCTGGTAAGCGGAAAACATAGATTTAAGCTGGTTTGATAATTCCTGATCCACCAGTCCTGAACGGGCCGGTAATGACCCGTAATTCCATTCATAGGCCATATCAGCATGTTCCAGGTCGGTTATCGGACTGAAACAGGCACTGGCAAAAATGTCATCTTCCTCATTCGCAGCACCTGTTTCCTTAAGGTATTTATCATACAAAGGACTATTACCGGAGGCTCCGAGCAGAGCTGAGAGCGCACCTCCGGCGCTGCATCCGACTGATACAATTCTATCCGTATTTCCCGGTAAAACACCCTTGTTATGCCGAATGTACCGGACAGCAGCTTTCAGGTCGACTATAGCTGCCGGAGCTTTACCATAAAATGTACCATCGGACGCTTTGTTGTCACGTCCCCTGCATCCCGGTGATACCACAACATAACCGGAAGCAAGCGCCAGATCCTGCCTGCTGCTTATCCGGCTGATGCTTCCGGGAGTCCTGCCCTGAACTCCTGATGGTACAGGCGGCAGACTGGTCTTTTGCCTGGCCGGAGCACCCATGGTTGCTCCTTCACCGCTGCGTGCATTATTAACGGACATATAACCGCCTACTCCAATGACAAATAATATAGGTGCATTTGAGGCATCAACAGTTATATTATCGATCTCAACCGGAACACTGACATTAAGGCTTTGATAATCTTTATCCACAGGTTTTGAAACATAGGGAATATGCAAATAAGAACGGTAAGTAACCTTTTTCTCTCCCGCAGAGGTTATAATTGTCTTCGTCTCCAACGTAAAGTTATCTCTGGGAAACAGTAAGCGATCCGTCGATTGACCTGCGGAAATACATAACAAAAGTGTGTTGATGATCATTAATAAAACTGTCATCTTTATTACTTTATGCATCGCTTTATGTGCTTTCTAGAGTTTTACAATTTTTCAAACAGCCGGGCATCAAATCCATACGGACAATATAGGTACAAACCAGCAACCAGTAAGCAGTAACAAAGCACCCTGCAACCGGCAACCCGATTTATTTAATCCTCAATTAACAGAACTATTTCTTGTAATTGATGATCTCTTCAGGAGTTTTTCTTGGAGTTGCAGCAGAAACTGCGTCAACATTCTTATCAACATTACCGATCCTCAGCAGTGAAACGGCATTATATCCTGCCGGGATCTGAAACAGATCCCTGTTGAGGTTTACGTTCCTGACAGGTCCGGTGTAAATCCTTGCCCCCAGTCCGAGTCCGTGTGCGGCTACAAACATATTCTCCGTGGCTAGTCCGCAATCGAAATCGGGTGTGGTTCCGGTCTGGGATACAAGTCCTGAAATTACAATTATTACATTCCCCTGAACAATATTAGGAATTGCCTGCTTCATTGTGGCAGTGTCATTTACCACCGTGAATTTCCAGGGCTGACGATTTACTGCACTTGGGGCTTTGATCCCGCATTTAAGAATGATATCAATCTGTTCATCGGTCACAGGATCGGCTGTATAATTTCTTTCAGAATATGCTGATAATAACAAACCTGTTACAGCATTGTCAGACGTCTGACCATATATTACTACGGTTGTCAAAAGAGTAATAACAATTAGAAATAATCTTGGTTTCATATTGATCTGGTTTAATGGGTTATGATACATATGGCATAAAAATAAACAATTTCATTCATACTTAGTCGGAGATTTCATATTTCAGTTCCCGTTATTAAATAAATAATCAACAGCATTAAACATTATCTTCCTGAATTGTTCCATGTTCCAGTCTTCCCAATGTCCCATTGATGTATATATTGTTTTCCCGTTCCGGCGATTATTTATCCACAATACAGGTTCGTCAGGCTTGTCCGGGATCTTACCTGTAAGCAGTACCTGAACATCAGGAGACCTAAGAGGCCGGTTTTTATATAAAGAATAGAGAGGAGCAACAGGTCCGGTAAAATCATCCGTATTGATGCCCTTAAAAAGCGGATGGCTCTCCATTCCGGGCACAACTGAATAGTTTATGCCTGTCTTCAAAGCGCCATAATGGTCCTGATAATTTCCTCCCAGGATATCTCTGTCAAATTCAGGCCACTGTTCCAAAGAGTAAATATCTTTCCCTTTACCTGCAGAAGCCTGGCTTCCCGTAGCAGGCAAAGGCTTATTAAGCGCGAAAGCATGGCTGGCTGTCCGCAGACCAAGAACAGGTTTTCCGCTGCTGACATACTGTCTTAAAAGAGCCATTCCGGGTGATGGAAGAGCACGGCGGCGAACCTGGATCACTGCCAGATCAGCATCTGTAAGTATCTTAAGATTTTCAATATTGTGTATACCTTCTCCGGTATAAACCGGCTTCCCCAAAGCAAATTCACAACTGACACCTTTTGTGAGCAATAATTCATGTGCAAATTCCGGAAGTGTCTGATTTGCACGATATTCATTTTCAGCAATAATAAAGGCAATAACAGGACGATCGTCCTCTTTGAATCTAAATTGTCTCTGTCCTGTGAAATCACAGGACAGCATTGTCGGACAAACATATTTCTCAATATATTCAGTCATCAGGCTGTTTCCGGTAAAATGTGAAACAACAGGCCATTGTGTCGAATTATACATTGTGTCTGTAAGGTCACGCATCAGAACAACGTTCAATCCGAGACGGACCATATTACGGAGACCGAACGATCGTCCGATAATACACATGTTCTCGTGAACACCCATTAATATTACATTCCTGATTCCCCGTGCTTCAAAAAGACCAGCAATTTCAATCCCGGAATCACTTATTGCATCCCGGTCACTGATCTCCAGCATCACGGTCTGTTTTGTCCAGGGCTGTCCCTGTTTGCATTGAGGATCATCATCACAACCGCCATCTTTCTGGTCGACAGGCCAGACAGCATACTTCTCAGAATCCAGTAAATTATTACTGATCAGATTCTTTGCTTTTTTGCTTTTATATTTTTGTCCCAGTTTCCTGGCAGGATGGTTTTTATAATAATCCATGCACTGACTGGGAGCATGTACGATCAGTATACCCCTGTTTCGGGCTGTAGTTATAACATTATTCATAAACGGAGCCATTTCCGCCACTCTTTCAGAAGCTCCTTTGCACCAGTGCTGATCCCACATATCACATATTATTATGGCTGTCTCTTTACAGTACCATTCCTGTATCTCATTAACAATGACGAAAGCACCGGTATCAGGGTCGGATGGGATCCTTTTTTCAAGGGAGACCACAAACCTGTCTGCCTCAATAGTGTTTTGAGCCTCACTATTTATTGTTGATTGAAATCCCAGACTGACTGAAAAAAGAATAAAAATGAATAATCTCATGGCTAAGTTTTTATCAGGGCAATTACTTTGCTTTATGGAACAATTTTTAAATTATAACCTGCTGTATTTTGAGAATGTCTCCATAACATTGTCCACATATGTCCTCGATACGGGAATATCAGTTATCTGAGGATTATCAAAATCGAGTTTCAGGCCATCTTTTTCCTTCCTGATCACTTTAACTTTATCAAAATTGACCATATAGGATCTGTGACAGCGGATTATCTCAGTTCCGGCAAACTTCTCCTCCATCTTCTTCATCGTATCACGTAACATGTACCTGGAGATCTTTCCATTGTTGAGATAACATATGTTTATGTAGTTTTCAGTTGACTCCAGGTATAAAAGATTCTCTTTTTTAACCGAAAATTTCAGGACAGATTTATCATCAAAAAAGGGGATCATCTCTTTGGGACTCCCTGAAATGGATGTTATCTCCTCCATCCTGTCAATCTTTTCCTTCTTGTCGCGCCATGACAGATAAAGCCAGGATATTGAATAAGGTAATAAAAGAACCAGCGCCGTATTCCGGGCAGATATCTTTACCAGATCAGTGAATATTCTGGAATCCTTCAGGACAAATTTCTGAAAAAGGGCATAGAAAGAAGCCATAAAGAGTATTTCGGCTCCAATCCAGACAAGAAAATGGATAAGATTTATTGTCCTTTTTTTGCAGACATGATACATTATTATTCTGCTGATCACCACCACCAGTACCCCGGTAAGAATTACAATACTCGAATATGTAAAAAACTGAAGTTTAGTAAGATTGAACCACTTGTCGGCTCCGAACGGAGAATAAATATTTATAAAAACAAGGGCGAAGAGGGCTGTGAAAATAATCAACCTCACAATATTACCCTTTTCAACCAGATATGGTGCTATAGGTTTTTGAATGTCCAATGCAGATTTCCTTAATTGTATGCAAATGTAAATTTTTTATTTTAACCCTGCATTTTAATAAAATCTGCCCTGACCGGCGTCCGGATTTCGTCACAGATAACTGAATTTTGTCACACAATGATAATTTCTATCCCTGCGGATCATAGCACAGCACTTTAATTTGCATCCCGGCTACCATGACATTTCTTTTGCGGAAGAATAATCCGAAATAATTGTTAAATGGGGTATACAAATCTGGCTGAAGAGCTACGTACTGTTTATAATCCGGTGACAGAAGAGATCCGGATCCCTGATTCGGGAATAAGAATAATGAATACCGGGTTCTCCTCGGATTACTCATCAGAAGAATTCCTGAATGCAGGTGATTCAGCTATAATTGAGAACCTGAGCTTCTCCTATCCTGTATTTATTCCTCCCTCTGATAACGGGAAAGTGATACTTCTTCTTCACGGACTAAATGAAAGGAGCTGGACCAAATATCTGGCCTGGGCATATTCGCTTTCCCTTTTAACCGGAAGTTATGTGGTCATGTTCCCGATCTCTTTCCACATAAACCGTTCGCCGGAATCATGGAAAGATCCGAGGGCAATGACAGGTTTAATAAAGGAGAGGAACAGGAACAGAGGTGATGACCGGTTAAGAACCTTTGCCAACATTGCGATCAGCGAAAGGCTGACGGATGATCCGCGGCGATTCATGAATTCAGGATATCAGACAGTCCGTGATCTTGAAGATCTCATGATCTCGATCAGGGACGGGAAGCACCCCGTTGTTCCGGGAGGCAGTAAGGTCAACATCTTTGCATATTCCATAGGCGCTTTTCTTGCAGAAATCATAATGATGGCCGATCCGCAGGATCTTTTCAGCAATTCAAAATTATTCATGTTCTGCGGAGGATCAGTATTCAGCAACATGAACGGGGCCTCACGCCTGATAATGGACTCTGAAGCATATAACAGAGTTTACAGGTATTATATGCAGGATTTTGAAACGGAAATAAAAACAGGGAAGAGATTCATGAAAACTATTCTTTCATCACGGGTTGGCCTGGCTTTTCGTTCAATGATCGATTTTTCACGATTCAGAAAATTCAGGGAAAAATCACTTACAGTTCTTGGTGACCGTATCCTGTCAGTTAGTCTGGTTCATGATAAAGTAATACCTGCCAATGGTATAATGAAGACCCTGGGATTTTCATCAAACGTAAAAACAAACAATGTTGAGATATGGGATTTTGAATATCCCTATTCTCATGAAAACCCCTTCCCGGTTTACCTTACCCCGGTAAGCCGATATGTCGACAATGGTTTCAACAAAATGATAACTACGGCTGCCGGATTCCTTCTGTAATTTTTCCCTGAATTATTTCTGAAAAAAGAAATAAATCTTCATCTTCACACCCTTGAATTATAATCATATTACAGGATGTTGAATACGGCAATATCTTAAAAAGGCAGGCTCAACATCCCCAAAGATCATCATTCAGATAAAGGGAGATGAAAATCAGCGAATTTATTGAGAAGCATTTCTGGATCTTTCTTCTGGCAGGGATCATAATCGGTTTATGGCAGCCTTTGAGATCGGAAACACCTCCGGTTATACTTAAACTGTTACTGGGAATGATGCTTTTCCTCGTATTCATGAAAATTGATGCACTCGAAGTATTTGAAAAACTAAAAGATATAAAACTGATGATCTTAATAGTACTGATTTATATGATCATCGTACCTCTGATGTTTTATATTCTGACATTGATCTTTGATAAACAACTGGCATTAGGACTATTGCTTCTGACTGCCATGCCGGCGGGGGTTTCATCTCCCGCCCTGGTTGATCTGCTCAGGGGTAATATACCTCTTGCCATGAGCATAGCTGTTGTAACACAGATCGTTGCACCATTCACAGTTCCGTTCTTATTCTGGATTATCGGATCAAAAAGCCTTGATATCAATATATTAATGGTATTCAGGGATATAGTAATACTGATCTTCATTCCAATGATCCTGGCACAATCAGCCAAGAGGTTATTTCCGCGTGCGATAAGCAGGGGACATCACCTGTTCACCTCGGTTAATGTACTTGTACTCTTTTCTTTTGTATATATAGCCATCTCATCGCAGAGAGATATAATAATAGCAAATCCTGTGAGCCTTATCTGGAAAACGGTAGTATTATACCTTGTTTTTTCCCTTCTTCATGGCATAGGTTACCTGATGGGATTAAAACAGAATAAAAAGAACAAAATAGCTTATGCTGTGACATCGGCTTATATGAACAACGGTATGGCAATAGTGCTGGCCGCAGCTTATTTCAGTCCGGATATATTGATTCTGATGGTACTGTCAGAACTTCCGTGGAATACTCTCCCGGCGCCATTCAGGAGGATTGTCAGGAATCTCAACTGATCATTTCAAAAATCCGGGTCTTTATAAAATCTTTATAAGCAGGAAAATATTAAAAGGGAACCCCAGTTCCGTTTTTCAGTAGATAAACGGATTAATGTTTTTCTCTTAAATTTATGTCCCGATAGTATAAAATGAACAATTCGCTTGAGAACCGGCCTGATCCGGATATAAAACCCGCTTCTATCAAACACGACGAAGGACATGTAAAGAGGGACAGACTTAAGATCTTGTCAGGTATTTATGGAGGAGTTGGGAAAACATATTATATGATTCATTTCGCATTGTCTGAAAGATTGAAAGAAAACATTCACGTTCCAGGAAAATCAGGTATACTTCAGTACATTTTAGCAGCAGCGGCTGTAATAATAACTTCCGCTGGGTGCTTTGGCTTCACGGAATATCTGGGATACCAGTCAATTTCCTTTATCCTGTTGTTCGTTGTATCAATCCTTGCGACATTTATGGGTATAGGTCCTATCCTGCTGGCTTCTTCTCTGGGTGCATTTATCTGGAATTTCTTTTTTATTCCACCCAGATTTACAATTCATATCGATAAGACAGAAGATATCCTGATGTTCTTTATGTTCTTTATAATTGCCCTTGTAAATGGTATCCTCACATCGCGTGTAAGACGTCAGGAGAAACTTACACGTGACCGGGAAGAACGTGCAAGTGCCCTCTACCAGCTTACAAGAGAGCTGTCAGCCGCTGCGGGTATCACTGAGCTTATTGAATCTGCCGCGAAAAACATAAAAAAGCACTTTAATACTGATAGTATCTTTATCCTTCAGGATGGGATGAATCATTTATCCGAGTATTGTATGGGCATATCATCGAAATTATTATCAGAAACGGAAATGAGTGTGGCTGAATGGGTATTCCGTCATTCACGCAAAGCAGGGAAATATACTGATACCCTGCCTTCAGGCAGGCTTACATTTTTCCCTCTCACCGGGAGCAGCATTAAACCCGGTGTAATTGCTCTGAAGCTTGATGCTCCTGTGGGTGCGGATAAGGAGCAGTTCTGGGATATATTTCTGACACAGATCTCCAACAGCATTGAACGGAAATTCCTTGACGATCTTGCCAGAAAAGCCCGCTTTCTGGATGAATCAGATAAGCTTTATAAAACCCTGTTCAACTCTATATCTCATGAATTAAGGATTCCTGTTGCAACAATAATGGGCGCTTCCGATTCCCTGCTTTCATCTGAACATTCAAAGGAAATACGGAATGAACTCTCATCTGAAATTTTCCAGGCATCAAAGAGACTTAACCGCCTCATCGAAAATCTTCTTAATATGTCGAGGCTGGAAAGCGGACGAATAACTCCGCGATTTGACTGGCATGATATTCATGACCTTATCAACAAAGCCCGTGAAGACCTTCGCGAAGAGCTCAGAGATTTTACAACTGACATAGTAATTCCGGATGATATGCCGCTTGTAAGAATGGACTTCGGTTTAATGGAAGAAGTATTGTACAATCTTGTTCATAATGCCACACAATACGCACCACCCTCGACAAGTATAAGAATTAAAGCCTTTTATGACAACGGTATGTTAAATATGGAAGTGATGGACAGAGGTCCCGGATTTCCGAAGACTGACCTGCCTTATGTTTTTAATAAATTCTTCAGGGTTGAAGGTTCAAAACCTGGTGGCACCGGCCTTGGATTATCAATAACCAAAGGATTTGTTGAAGCTCATAAAGGTACAATAAGCGTCGAAAACAGGAAAAACGGGGGATCGAAGTTCACGATCAGGATACCGTCCGAAATATTCAGAGATGATATTAATCAATAAAATGAGATAAGGATGAATATATCTGATTCTGTTTTGATAATTGATGATGAGGTTCAGATCCGTCGTTTGCTTGAAATCACTCTTTCATCGAACGATTTCAACACATATTTTGCTGCCGACGGGAAACAAGGGCTTATTGCTGCTGCCACACATAATCCTTCACTTATTATTCTTGACCTGGGTCTCCCTGATATTGACGGTCAGGAATTACTGCTCAAGCTGAGGGAATGGTTTACCAAACCGGTAATTGTCTTATCAGTGCGTAATTCTGAGGAAGAAATAATTAAAGCTCTGGACAACGGAGCAAACGATTATCTTACCAAACCATTCAGGAGCGGTGAACTTATAGCAAGAATACGTGCTGCGATAAGACTGAGCAGGGAATCAGGTGACAAACCTGTGATCGAATCTGGTTCATTGAATATTGATATGATCAATCATGTTGTTCGGAAAAACGGTGAAATATTAAAGCTTACCTCTACTGAATTTACTCTGTTAACCCTCCTGGCAAAAAACCAGGGCTGTGTACTTACCCATCAGCATATTCTCAGGGAAATATGGGGCTATGGATATCTTGAACAAACGCAGTATCTGCGTGTTTTCATTGCCCAGCTAAGAAAAAAGATCGAAGACAATCCCTCAAATCCCACTCTTCTGATCACTGAATCCGGAATCGGCTACAGGTTCGGAAACTGAATCCGGACGGGCTATAGCCGCCAAACTAAGAAATATTTTAACAACGAAAACTATTGTAATTAACTGGATTATACGCAAATAAGTTTCCCCGCCTTTTAAAGGCGGGGTGGCCAGACAACAAAATCATCTGACTTGCAGAAATTTAATTTGTCTGGCCGGGGTGGTTGATTCAATTTTTCCTTATTATTTTTATCCTTAGGGAACAGAAACCTTTTCAACCGGAAAAGCTTTAACATTAAGAACATATCTGAGAAATAACTCTATTTCAGCTGAATCCGTTTTTAACCACCCCGACCGGGAAAGCATAATTGTAAACATTTCAAAATCAGCAATCCCGGCCACCCCTCCTTGAAAAAAGGAGGGGAAACTTTAGACCCCAACCGCCCCAGATTGACAGCTATGGCCTGAGACGGAAGTAACTTTGATCCTCAAAACTTCTTGACTGACGGCTAAGCCAGAAAGGCTGTTATTACCCGGAAATAAGTTATTATAGAATCAGCGAACAGGATAAAAGACTTTTTCTTTATAAAATCTTTATAATCCCGCGGATATATTTTATTTTCTGCTTATGGATCCCGGTATAATATTGCACCGTTTATAACCGGGAGTCTTCATATGAAGCTGATCCATCCATATTTAATACTGAGGATTTTAAGTACAATTCTGCTGATAGAGACAGTTGCCTTTCTTGTGTGTCTTCCTATGGCAATAATCTATAATGAACCAGCGGCACCATTTCTGCTTTCATCACTTATTACAGGAATCCTGTCTGTTTTTCTCAGGATCCTGACCGGAAAACCCGACACCGATAAAACGAGTAACCGCGACTCATTCCTTACAGTAACAATTTCATGGGTGATGTTCCTTATCTTCGGATCATTTCCATATATTTTCAGTCACACAATCCCGTCATTTGTCAATGCATTTTTTGAATCAGTTTCAGGATTTACAACTACCGGGGCTTCCATACTGAAGGACGTTGAAATACTGCCGTATTCAATATTGTTCTGGCGAAGTCTGACTCACTGGATAGGAGGACTGGGAATTATTGTGCTGGTAATCCTCATCCTTCCGTCACTACGTGTTTCCGGATACCAGCTTTTCAGTCTGGAATCCTCACTCAAAGAAAAGATCCATCCGAAAACCAAAGGAATAGCTATCAGGATCATGTTTATCTATGCAGGCCTGACATTTCTTGAAACCATATTTCTTGTAATAGGTGATATGAATCTGTTCGACAGTTTATGCCATTCTTTCGGGACGATCGCAACAGGCGGATTCTCAACAAAAAATGCCAGTCTCATGTTCTATTCACCATACAGCCAGTACATTGTAATGATATTTATGTTTCTGGCAGGGACAAGCCAGGTTGTATATTATTATCTTGTTAAACTGAATTTCAGAAAGGTCAGACATAACGAAGAGTTCTGGTTTTACCTGGCCATAGTGTTGGCGTCGGGAGCTTTGGCAGTTCTGATACTTATGGTCATTTCAGGGAAATCTCCTTCAGTGGCTATCAGGGAAGGATTTTTCCAGGTAATTTCAATTATCACATGTACAGGTTTTGCAAGTTCTGACTTTATTTTCTGGCCACTTCCGGGATTGATCCTGCTCTTTTTATTGATGTTTGCCGGTGGTAGCACAGGGTCAACCAGCGGAGGCATAAAAATGGCAAGGCATCTGGTAATGCTGAAAAATATTAAAATGGTCCTCAGTCGTTTAAACCATCCCAAAACAGTACAGCTTGTAAAACTGAACGGGAATCAAATAGATCAGCGTACAAATATTTCAATTATTTCCTTCATAATGCTATATCTGTTCGTATTTTCCCTCGGAACAGTAATTATTACCTTAGTGGGCTCAGATCCGGTCACCTCGGCCAGCTCGGTTGCCACATGCCTTGCAGGGATAGGGCCCGGACTTGGTACAGTTGGCCCTATGAGCAACTATTCCGCAATGCCGGTCATAAGTAAAATAATACTGAGCATTGTAATGATTATAGGCAGACTTGAAATTATCCCTGTATTGGCACTGTTCTCAAAGTCGTTCTGGAAGCTGTAATGTTAAAAATTAAGCTTATCTGATCAAATAGTCCATTCTTTTTATACTTTTGCAGCCCAAATTAATTGACATACGGACGAAATCAGGAACATAGCTGTCATTGCTCATGTTGATCATGGAAAGACTACTCTCGTTGACAGGATATTATATCAGGTCAAGCTTTTCCGTGATAATCAGGTAATGGGTGACCTTATACTTGACAGCAACGACCTAGAGAGGGAAAGAGGAATAACAATTCTGTCAAAGAATGTATCTGTACGTTATAAGAACGTCAAGATAAATATTATTGACACGCCGGGGCACTCCGATTTCGGAGGTGAAGTAGAGCGTGTTCTGAATATGGCTGATGGGGCGCTTTTGATTGTGGATGCCTTCGAGGGACCAATGCCCCAGACAAGATTTGTCCTGCAGAAAGCTCTCAGTCTGGGACTTAAGCCTATAGTCGTAATAAACAAGGTGGATAAGCCAAACTGTAAACCTGAAGAGACCCTTGAACATGTTTTTGATCTTATGTACAGTCTTGATGCAACGGAGGACCAGCTTGACTTTCCGACCGTTTATGGTTCTTCAAAGCAGGGATGGATGGGGCCTGACTGGTCAAAACCGGCAGGTGATGTAAGCTATCTTCTCGACACGATAATAAAATACATCCCGCCTGCTAAGATGGTTGAAGGGACTCTTCAGATGAGGATCTCATCACTCGATTACTCATCATATCAGGGGCGGATTGCAGTAGGAAGGATAAGCCGTGGAGTGCTGGTCCCGGGAAGTCAGGTATCTCTGATCAAGCGTAATGGAAGTATTTTAAGGAATACTGTAAAGGAAGTATACCTCTTTGAAGGGCTTGGAAAGGAGAAAACAAAGAAACCGGTAAGATCCGGTGAGATCTGTGCTATATTCGGAATGGAAGATTTTGATATCGGCGACACCATTTCTGATGCAGTTGAACCTGAAGGGCTTCCTTATATGGGAGTAGACGAACCGACAATGAGCATGATCTTCATGACAAACAATTCTCCGTTCTTCGGCCGTGAAGGGACTCTTGTCACATCACGTCAGCTCCGGGAGCGGCTCTTTCGCGAAACTGAGAAGAACCTTGCACTTAGAGTTGAAGAGACAAATTCATCAGATTCATTCCTGGTTTTCGGCAGAGGCATCCTTCATCTTTCAATCCTGATTGAGACTATGCGCCGTGAAGGATTTGAGCTGCAGGTAGGTCAGCCAAAGATTCTTACAAAAGATATCGACGGAATGAAACATGAGCCGGTCGAATTACTTACCGTTATGGTTCCTGAAATATTTGCCGGGAAGGTCATTGATAATGTGACACAGCGAAGGGGAGAGATAGCTAAAGTAGAAATAAAGGATGACCGCGCCAGGATGGATTTCAAAATACCTGCAAGAGGGATAATAGGATTAAGGAACCAGCTCCTTACCGCTACCGAAGGGGAAGCGGTAATGGCTCACCGTTTTGATTGTTATGAGCCATGGAAGGGAGATATAACATTTAAACGCAACGGCTCACTCATAGCTATGGAAACCGGTATGGCTGCTGCATATGCGATTGACAAGCTGGATGACCGGGGAAGATTCTTCGTTTTTCCCGGGGAAGATGTATATATGGGACAGATTGTCGGGGAATCCACCAGACAGAGCGATATTACAGTCAATGTCACAAAGACCAAGAAGCTTACAAATATGAGAGCATCCGGCTCTGATGACAAGATACTGCTGCCCCCTCCTGTCCGCTTCTCACTCGAAGAAGCTATGGAATATATCGCATCGGATGAATTCATCGAGATAACTCCACGATCGATGCGCCTTCGGAAAATACTCCTCAGTGAAACGGACCGCAAACGCAATAAGATGACCTGAAATTCTAACTAAATGACTGTAACTGAAAGTCATCAGAAACAGATACCAAATAACATTTTTAAAACAACTCCGTTATATTTTGCACTTGTGTTTGAATCAGAAAGGGTATTGATTACTACACCTTCACTTCCCACATTTCCGGAATTATTCTTATCAATGGTCACCTCATAATTTATTTTTTTGATCTCTGAAAGCAAATAATCTGCAGAAATTGTCAGGTATCCATGTTTCCCGATCTTGCCTCCCATGCCCACTCCTGCACTATGAAGGATATCTGAACCTGTAAACCGTTTTAAAAAGGAATAGTCAAAAATGATTCCGTCCATGGTTGCAATACCATAATATCCTGTCAGCTGACTTTTACCGAATCCATACTGAACGTAAAGATCAGGTTTTGCAGCACCATTATTTACAAGCAGGTAACCACGTATGAAGCCGCCATACATTAAGGTCCCCATGTCCATTATATACTTTACTTCTGACACGCTTGTCCGCGTTCCTATGCCGCCTGCGTACTTACCAAATGCACCAATACCCAGCCTTTTTATGGGCCTGACAGTTAATTCAAGGTCGCCTGAGAACAGAAATGGCATCTTATCTGAATAAGCATAATCAGGTGTTGCACCCTGGTTGCATTGTGCCCAGAGTTCTTCGAGGTCAGGATTCTTAGATATCTGAAGTCCAAAGGTCCCGCCTACTGCCATAGCGAATTTAAAATTACCGGGAGAGTAGCTTTTGGATTCGATCTGATTTATTTTGCCTGCCTGAAATAAGGTGGGAGCAGCACCCGTTTCTTTAATCTTACCTTCCCATGTATAGATCCTGTCTCTCGCACTTCTTGCATCTGCTGCATCCGGAGTCAATTTAAGATAATTCTCCATATCCGCGATACTGTACTTCAGGTTTCCTTTCATTTCATAAAGCAGAGCCCGGTTGTAATATGCAAGAGGGTAATATGGAGCTATTTTCAATGTAGTCGTCCAGAGTACTATTGCATCATCATATCTCTTTTCCTGGGTCGCGTTTGAGGCCTGAACAGCATACCTTCTTACTTGTTCGGAAATTTCAGGCTTTGTCTTCATAAGAGGATATACGACAAAGATATTTTTTACAATTGTATCCTTTAACGACAGATCTTCTTTTGTAAGACCCGGGCTTAGAAGCCAGGCAGAATCAAGAGCCTGGAATGCATCTGTCAGCTTCATCCCGGCCAGGGTCCTTGAAGGAGTAGTGTAGTGTTCTGATATAAGCTCTTTTGCCTCTGTTACAAGGCGCTCCGATTTTTCTCTCAGTATTTCAAAGTTGAAGATGTCAAAATTCCTGTTTCCGGAAAAATAAACCTCTTTTGCAGGTTCCATTTTGATGATCTGATTTGCAATGGCCCTGGCTTTCTCAGTCTCACCATTTTTGTACAGTGAAAATCCCTTCAGCCACAGGGCTTCAATATTCTCAGGATTGATCGCCAGAAAAGATTCCAGATCAGTTATAGCTTCCTGATACCTCTTCAGTTCAATATTGGATTTTGCCCTGAACAGGGATATTTCAGGAAGTGATTTCTGGGCTTTTTTTGCCAGCTGCGTTGCAGTATTAAGATCGTTAAGCGATTCCTGGAATTTATTTGCATAGAAATATGTACGGCCTCTCTCAAAATAAGTCATATAAGCATCTCTGCCACTATTGGAGTCCTTGGATAATGCCATGCCGTAATCGTCTATAGCCCTGTCATAATCCCCCCGGGCTTCAAAACAGCCTGCTCTGGCGGCATATAATGACAATGTCTGAGGTGAAAGGCTTATTGCTTTCGACAGGTCGGCAATCGCATCATTATACTTCAGCAGATGAATAAATACCTTCGCCCGGTAACTATAACCTGTCCATTCTTCAGGTCTCAGATTTATCGCTTCACCGTAACTGGCAATTGCTTCATCAAACTTACCAGCTTCTTCACAGGAAACAGCTTTCAGACATAATTTCGTATAAGCATTCTGTCCGGATAAGTCAGAAATGCACAAAAAGTACACGAAAATCAAAACACTTACAAATACAAATCCCGGTTTGTTCATAGTTATTTCTTTAAACAATTATTAATTGCAGATAATATTATAAACTCAACATAATTATTAAAAAGTGGTCGGGCAATCCATCAGCTGTATTCTGATGTTATCCATATCATTGATGATCTTCCTCATTGCCTCGGTTGCCATACCGTCAGCTTCTCTCAAAGTACATATGTTTTTATAACTCAGAACCCAGTCGGTAACATTATATGCTTCGTCGACAATGATCTGTGCGGCATTAACATAAGGGACTTTAGTAAGTCCTTTCACAAGCAAATTTGGAGGGATCACGATCTTCGGGCTCTTAAGGAATTTATCTATGACTTTCCCGGCTAAAAACTGCCCTGCATCCACCCAGGGGGTCTCGCTCAGCATTCCTTGTTCCTTTAAAACATTGATGATCTGCATACAATCACCATCAGATTTAGCCATAAGTTCCGTCGTACCCTGCAGTGTATTCCTTGTAACATCTACATATTCCCACGGTTCCATAAGGTCTTTTGCTGCACCGGTAATCTTCGATGTCGTTATCCTCTGATCAAGAACAGCTTTATATTTAGTGATATCCTCAGGTGTAAAAATCTTATCCCGGATAAACTTAGCCTCATTGGCCTCGAGAACATTTTTAATACCTATCGCACTTGACCGGGTCTCATCAAGATAGTCCGTAAATACATCAAATGCTGCGCCGGCCCCGTCAGTGACTGCATTCCAGAATGCCTCATCATTTTGTTCCTTCCACTTATCCAGTTCGGTAAGTGTGCCTTTATTCCAGCCATTAAAGCGAATTATGTCCTTCTGATAGCGTTCCAGCTTCTGGCTCAAAGCTTTACAGTCAGGTTTGGGGATAATGGGTTCTCCCCTTGCCTCAGATGGTGATGGTCTGGATATTATTCTGACTGTATCATGTTCATTAGTAAGATATTCATCAGATTCCTCCACGGCAGTACTGACATCTTTATATACAGGAGTGTTTTCCGGATCAAGAGCAATCTGAACATCGGCATCAGATAAAGGAATACCGAAAAAAGAAGTACCCAGACTGTAATTATTGCCAGAACCTCCTGAACCACCGGATTCAAACTGATCAGATGCTTCTTTCCTGATAGTTTCCATCTCCCCGTCAAGAGTTTTGAAGTCGAGAGGATCAGAATCATCGAGCGACTTGGAGGAATTGATCAGTTTATCATGAATTTGCTGTTGACGGGCTATCTCAGCCTGTCTCAGCATTTCCGCCTCACGCTCGAGCCTTTCTTTCTCCAGTCTCTCCGCTTCAAGTTCTGCAGCACTTTTCTGGGGAGCAGGACTGAATATACTGTTAAAAAGGCTCTCAATCATGAATCCTGACACCATATTTGATATAGATGTTGGAGAAGAAATTGCTTTAGCTGCTGAAGCAGCTGAATTAACCGGGACAGGGGCTCCGGGCATCGGAACATTTACACTTGAAATAGATCTTCCTGCTGCCTGCTCAAGCTGCTTAAGCGCCGACTGGGAATAAAGTGAAGATGAATAAAATACCAATACCACAACTGCTGAAAGAAATTGTCCGATTTTCTTTGTATCCCAGATTTTCATATTTCCCTGCTATTTTTGCCCCGGGTTAAACTGAAGCTTATTTTTCCGGCTTATACGATAGCCTTATTAAAAAGTTGGATATATTCGCGGTCGATTAACAGTCGGAAATCGACAATTTGACAGATTATCAGAAATTGGATGATGAATCCGTAAAAATCGGAAATTAAAAATACATGGAAAATAAAATCTCAAGGGGATTTTTACCGTTCTAATGTATTACCAATGACCAATCAGGGAAATATTAACCGAAATGAATAACCTATGAGACTGATATACAAAATAAAGACAGATTTTACTATTCTTCTGTTGACCCTGGCAATAATTATTACATCCTGTAAAAAAGACAATGATCCTGAAGGTCCCGAACCGGGCACTCCTGAGGCAACCACGAATCAGGTAGCCCTGTTCGGGCAGAAATGGGCCAGACTGGCAGGTTCGGTAAACGCTAACAACAACAGGACCCTCGTCTATTTTGAATACGGACCTTCAAACTCATATGGTTTTACCATAAGCGCCGATCCGGATACACTTACAGATAATACAAGCACCAGCGTCAGCGCTGTGGTTTCAGGATTAATACCCGGGAAGACATACAATTACCGGGTCAAAGCAGTTACTGCCTCGGAAACTGTCTACGGTAATGATCTTACATTTAAAACATCGGATACGATTAAAAATGTCATCGTTTTTAATCCCGGTCTTACTTATGGAAATGTAACAGATATTGACGGTAATAAATATAAAACCATTCAGATAGGCGTACAGACCTGGATGGCGGAAAACCTCAATGCCGTTACATTCAGTGATGGTACAGCAATACCGTTTGTAAGGGAATCGACTGCATGGGCAGGTCTTTCAACTCCAGGCTATTGCTGGTACAACTATGATTCCATTTCATATGGCGGCTTGTATAACTGGTATGTTGTCAGCAGCACGGCAAACGGTGGTAAAAATGTTTGTCCTGCAGGATGGCACATTCCTTCGGATGCTGAATGGGAAACTATGGTAACGTACCTTGGCGGAGGTGAATCTGCCGGGGGCAAACTAAAGGAAACCGGAACAACTCACTGGGTCTCAACAAGCCCTGCAACAACAAATGAAACCGGCTTTACTGCAATCCCGGCAGGCTATCGTTATTTTGCGGGTTCATTCAACAGCATTAAACGTTATGGTTACTGGTGGTCGTCAACGGGGTCTTCAACCTCCGATGCTTATTGCCGGAATATGAATTACGGATATAACAGTGTTGAAAAAACATCAAGCAGCAAGAAGAGCGGCCTGTCAGTCAGGTGCATAAAGGATTAATTACTAAACTCACCCGACTTTGCCCTTCTGAAGCCCTTTATCGTAACAGTAAGATCCCTGCCGATCTCTGCTATTGCATAACTGTTGTTTTCAGGACCGGATCCCTCCACCATTCCTTTTAATGTATAATATGTAATGTTATTAATCCTGTTCAGAGCCCCTTCATGCTCATGGCCCTGAAATACTATAAGAACTTTTCCGGAATCTTCGAGGATCTTTCTTACTTCATGTGCATTGCCCGGGCCGTAAATGCTGTTGTCACCCGTAGCATCCAGCCTGTGATGCAAAAATATAACAGAAGGCATATTGTTCCTTCTCAGGTCCTTTCTTAGCCATCTTAACTGTCTTTCAGGAACATATGCATCAGTCCAGTCAAACCTGCCCCGGTTATAGGGGATCCCTCCCGTACTGTAATTCGCGTCAAGCACTATGAAATGTACTGAATTCATAGTGAAAGAATAATATCCTGCTGCCTCGGGAAATCCGGTATTGCTGATCCTTTCAAGAAAGCCTCTTTTCGATATGCTGTCATGATCATGATTCCCAAGAACATGAAACCGCGGGCCCCTGAAACGGCAGAATTCCTTCTCAATAACTTCAAGGAACCTGATAGTCTCACTTTCTTCGGGAGGATTACCCTGATCCTTGAAATCACCCAGCTCGATCAGAAAATCGACTTTCTGATCGTTCATCAAATCAACGCATTCAGATAATTTCTTAAGGGACTCCCTGTAATACCTGCTGCCCAGGGATTCTCTGTCGGCATAATGGGAATCTGTAAATATTCCGAACCGGACCGGGATTCTGCTGTTTCCTGACAAAACAAGCCCGGAGAGTGGGATCCCTCCCAGAATTGTAATTGTTGTTTCGATAAATTTCCGGCGGTTTGTTTTCATTTATATCCTTCTTATGCTGTTTTTGGAAAGTCGTAGATAGCCGCAGGAGTTGCTCCGCAGATATCAGTTATCCTGAGTCCGGCGGGACGTGAATGGGCATCTTTCGGGCTGGGGATTGATTTCTCACCTGCAAATCCTGAATAACCTAATGCTGCACCACCCGGAAAAGAAGTCCTCAGAAATGATTTCCTGTCCATGATTTGGTGAATTTGAGGGTTATTTTTTTTCTATTACATAAAAGTAAAATACATTTACATATAAATCATATTCGAAATCTAAAATTTATTAATCAGTACTTAAAGTGAGCTGGAGTTTGGAGTACTTAAAGTTAATACCATGGATATGAAGAATATTCCCCGAAGAATAAACCGGAGAGCATTTATCGGAACAACCGGTGCTGCTGCAACAGGCCTGACATTAATTCCGGGTTCCGTCATCCTTTATCCTTTGCAACAGGATAACTGGTGGGAAAAGGAACCTTTACGGATCGTTGAACTGGAACAGGGATTTGAATATGGTGAAAAAGCTGATCTTCTAAAAGATCTTGCCGCCAATATGGAACATGTTGTAAGGTTCACGGAAACATCTCCCGGGACATCATTTATTGATGAACACAATTTGTTTACCGGTGCAAAGATAAACTTCAGCACACTTCAAGAATACATAAATGAAATTCACAAGCGTGGGATCAAAGTTGTAATATATTATAATGTCCATGCAATAGTATCATCCTATGCCCTTCAGCATCCGGAATGGCAGCAGATAAAGGATGATGGCAAACCGATTGATAATGTTTACAGTGTGGATTCTTCTTTTTGTATAAACAGCCCCTGGCGTGAAGAGGTTTTTCAGACTGTCAGAAAGCTTGCCGGATACGAAATTGACGGAATATTTTACGATGGTCCGATCTTCTTCTCCAATACATGTTATTGCAAACACTGCAAAAAGCTCTACATAGAGAAATACGGTAAAGAAATACCTTCAAAAACCCTCCTTTCATCGAAACGCGATGATCCCGCATGGACAAGCCTCCTGGAGTTTCAGTCTGACTGCATTGCCATATTCCTGAGAGATACAAACAGGCTCATAAAGGATATAAATCCGCAGATCCTTCTTTATATGAACGGAAATACTCTTGCCCCATCCTGGCCGACCGGAAGAGAGAACCGTAAAATAATCAGAGAAACCGATATTCTGGGAGCAGAAGGAGGCTTTCTTTATGGGGAACTGGCTGAACCGGTTTACAAACCGGGAGCAACGGCCAAACTCCTGGAAACCCAGGCAGAGGGGAAACCAACTGTGGTTTTTGATGCGGCAAAGCAGGGTCCATGGACTTATTCATCACTCCCTCCCGGTGAACTGAACATATTGTACAGCCAGACAATTACTCATCAGGGAAACGTATGGCTGGCAGTATGCAACACTTCGCCCCGCTCCCATCCTGAAGAAATGAGGGTTATACAGAAATATAACAGTTTCATCAGAGATAATCCGGATCCCTTCCATAAAACAGAATCACTGGCCAATATCGCACTTCTCTGGCCACAAAGGACGGGGAACTATTACAGCGGCTCCTCAGTCCCACTGACAGATTTCACAAAAGAAATCAGGGCAGCCATGGCAGGCAATCTTTCAGAAGAGTTTTATGGATTCTATGACGGATTATCACGCGGTCATTTCCCCTTCGATGTTATAGATGAAGTAACTCTTAATAACGATCTAAGCAGTTATGAACTTATCATTCTGCCCAATGCAGCATGCATTTCCCGGGAAGAAAGAGATAAGTTAAAGGAATTTGTAACCCGAGGAGGAAATATAATCTCCACTTTTGAAACTTCACGGTTTAACGAAAGCGGCAGACTGCAGGAAATGCCTCTGCTCAGTGATCTTTTCGGTATAAAAAAGACAGGTGATATTTTCGGCCCGCTGAACTGGGATTATATAACACTTAAAGATAAGGGTCACATTTCCTTTAAAGACATTGCGGATAATAATATTTACGCACCGTTATACGGACTGAAGACTGAACCGACATCAAGGGCACCGGTTTACTTTTGCAAACCCCTGCCCGGAAGCTATGCCGCAAGCCCCGAAATCTCTGAATTCCCTTTCATTGTTGAAAATAATTACGGAAGCGGAAAATCGTTCTATTTCGCCGGAACCTTCGGTGGATCGCTTTATAAATACCGCTTCCCCGAATATTACCGTATTCTTTCAAACCTTGTAAATGCAACCTGCAAGCCGGTCGTCAGGATGAAGAATGTCCCCACATCAGTAGAAGTGAATCTGAGGAAAAAAGGAAATTCATTGTTCCTTTACCTGATCAATTTTACTTCAGAAATGAGAAGGCCGATTCAAAGGATCATCCCGGTAAACGGGTTGGAAATTGAACTTCCGGTTAGAGAAAATATTAAGAATGTGAAAGCTCTCTGGTCAGCAAGAGAACTGGAATTCACAAAAAAAGACGAGGTTCTGTCATTTATTCTTCCCGAGATTCAGGAATATGAAGTGATAAGAATAAGTATATAAAGAATAAGACATTGCACGAATTATCATTAGCAGAAGAAGTTATTAAAATTGCCGGATATGAGGCCGGAAAAAACGATGCTGTCCGTGTAAGCGAGATCACAATTGAAGCCGGAATATTCTGCGGGGTTGAAATCGATGCTTTCAGGTCTGCCCTTGAAATGCTTACTGAAGGAACAATGATGGACAAAACAGCAATAAATATTCAAAGAGTAAATGGCAGAGGATTTTGCTCTGAATGTGACAAGGAGTTTGAAATGAACAACAGGATTGATACCTGTCCCGTTTGTAATTCATTCCCTTCAGAAATACGGAGAGGACATGAGTTCAGGGTAGTATCGATTGTTGTGGAAAGGAATGATGATAAAGACTAAACAGGTTATCAAATAAAAACCAGAAGTTATGTGTGAGACATGCGGATGCGGAAATACAGGAAAGGAAAAAACAGGAATTCCCGGGAAAAAGAATAAACAGGATCATGATCACGATCATTCCTATACTCATGAACATGACAGTTATGGTCCTCATACCCACTATTATGATGATAAGAAAGGTAAAGAAGGCTCCCACGATCATTCCGGGAAGCAGGTAATTAATCTGAAAGTCGATGTTCTTGCCAGGAATAACATGACTGCGGCGATGAACCGCAGGTTCTTTGAAGGCCGGAAGGTGCTGTGCATTAATATGGTCAGCTCCCCCGGATCGGGTAAAACAACAATCCTGGAAAAGAGCATTGGCAGGCTTAAATCATCAAAGAAGGTTTACGTTATTGAAGGTGATCAGCAAACCCGTCTGGATGCCGACCGGATTGAAAAAGCAGGAGCTCAGGCCATTCAGATCAACACGGGCTCGGGATGCCATCTTGATGCTCAGATGGTAGAATCTGCAGTAAAAAAACTGGATCCGAAAGCAAATTCAATTTTGTTCATCGAAAATGTAGGCAACCTTGTCTGCCCGTCCCGGTATGATCTTGGTGAATTCAGGAGAGTCGTCATAATCAGTGTAACAGAAGGTTCAGATAAACCCCTCAAGTATCCAAACATGTTCGAGACATCACATCTGTGCCTGATCAACAAGTCTGACCTCCTGCCGTGGGTGGATTTTAAAATGGACGAGTTCGTCACTAATGCAAAAAATATAAATCCCCGGCTCGAATTAATTACTGTTTCGGCGAAAACGGGAGAGGGAATTGAAAAATGGGAAAAGTGGATCTCTGAGGCAGCTATTCAAACAAATACGTAGTAAACTACGTATTAAAAAACGTATTATAAAACGTATTAAAAAACGTATTTTATTCTACTCCCTAATTTTATTTGGCAAAGGTCCCATTTTCAGTATCAGTTTCCCACCGTCTGTAAGATCTGAATGACTGAACCACGGAGTATTTAGCGGTTTGCCATTCAGAGTTGCCGACTGTATAAATTTGTTCTTATCTGAAACACCGTCAGCCTCAATAATGAACTTCCTTCCATTACCTGTATCGATGGTTATTTTCCTGAATACCGGGCTTCCAATATCATAGACTGGTTTACCCGGACATACGGGGAAAAATCCCATAGAGGAGAAAACGAACCATGACGATGTTTCCCCTTCATCTTCATCACCGCATATCCCCAGGGGACTATCATTATACCATATCTTCATTATTTCCCGGACAATCTTCTGGGTCTTCCATGGTTCGCCTGAATAATTATAAAGATAAGGTATATGGTATCCGGGCTGGTTTCCCTGATGATACTGACCTATCAATCCTGTCATATCAGGAAATTGTCTGAGAAATTCATATTTAGGTCCTTTCCCCCTGAACTGTTCCTGAAAAAGACCATCAAGTCGTTCTGAAAGTTTATTCTTACCACCCATCAGATCAATAAGTCCATTAATATCCTGCTGAACATGAAACAAGTAGGTCCAGGCGTTTGTCTCAGTATAGTAATCCCGTCCGCCCTGACCTCCGCTCCAGACAGGATCAAGGTCTTTTTCACTAAACACCCAGTTGCCGTCAGTAGTTTTCGGCGCCATGAATCCAATCCCCGGATCGTAAAGATTCCTGTAGTTTTCCGAACGTCGTGAGAAATATTTCTGGTCATCCGGTTTATTCAGTTCTCCGGCCATCTGAGCAAGGCACCAGTCGTCCCAGCAATGTTCAAGCGTGACCGAGACAGCCTGTCGCTTTTCGAAACTGTGAACCTGGGGAATCCATTCTTTTGCTCCCAGAGGCAATGCCGGGAAGAAACCTTTTTCGGAATAAATACTGTCAATCCCGGTTAAAGGGCCATTGCGCCAGGGGATCATTGTAACTTCTGTGGCATTCTTCTTCATTCCCGCATATGCCTTTTCAACATCATAATTCCTGAATCCCTTGAAATATGCGTCTGTAACCGATACAGTCTCATGTCTGCCGATCATTACCCTGCGGTTCAGAGCTGCATCACCAAGGAATCCGCATTGTTCATAGGCACGGATCCAGGAATTCACTATATCATTCTGTCTTTCTGGTTCAAGAATTATCCCGAGGGGAAAGAGGGAACGGCATGATCCCCAGCTTTCACCCAGCTGGTAGAAATCACTACCTTCCGTTTCATGGACCTTTTCGTCATAAATACTGTAATACTTCCCATATTCGCTTACATTGGTTGTTTTCCGGCCGAATACGCGGTAAAGTGCCGTATAGAAGATTATCCGCTGATCAATTGTACCTCCCTTTACCCTGATTTTCCCCAGAGCATCATTCCATATCTTTCTCCCTCTTTCCTTTAACTCTTCAAAATCCCAGCCGGGGATCTCTTTCTCCATATTCTCGCGGGCCTGACCTGTACTGATGAATGAGAATCCTGTTTTAACATGTATGACCTCATTCCCCGTGGTTGAAAATGAGCTCCAGATACCAGTATTGTTTCCGGATTTCTGCCTTTCTCCTTCAAGGGTATATTCCGGCGACCAGGATCCGAAAGTACTTATTGGTTTACTGAACTTTGAATAAAAATAAAACCTCCTCCCCTGATCGCGTCCGTAGGGAGATGTCATGAAACCTTCAATGACATCATCACCGGTGATGGTTATCTCCCCTTTCTGAAGAATGCTTGTAAGGATACCGGATCTTTCTGATTCAGGGAAGGTAAACCTGTAAAATGCCGAATGATCAGCCACTGTATATTCAGCTTTAATATTGAAATCCTCAAGCAAAACGCTGTAATAATATGGTTTTACAATTTCCATATCGTGGTCAAAGCATGATGAATTCTCTTTGGGATCTTGTTTGATTTCTCCTTTTACCGGCATTATACAGAAGTCTCCGACGGAAAAATCATTTGAAAGGGATCTTACGGAAAATGAATATATCCTGTCGGCGAGATAAATATCCCTTATACCCGGGGTTGTACGAGGGATAAGCCTTACCATCCCGCGAGGAAGCTGGACATCGGGAGTGGTTGCCGTCAGAAGATGACCTACAGATCCGATATAGGGATTTACATAATCTACAGGATCCTGGCTGAAAACGGGACTGTTCAGGATACAGAACATTATCATTCCGGTAGCAATATGCATAAGGGGTTTGAATAAATCTGTATTCATCTGCTTATTTTTATTCTGCATCTTTTGTACTAAATTTATGTCATTGATAAACTCATTTGTTAAAGTTAGATCATTTGTATTGCATCAATTGAATTATTTAAGCTAAAAAATCAAATAAAATGAAAAGAATTCACAAGTTACTTGTTATTTGTATCCTGTTAAGTTTTACCCTTGCAATGAATGCAAAGCCGAAATGGGTTTCGTTATTTAATGGTAAGGATCTGAGTGGCTGGTTTGTACGGGGCAAAGCTGTATGGACCGTTCAGGATGGCGTTCTGGTTGGAGAAGGAGGAATGGGCCACATCTACACTGATGTTATCTGTACGGATTTTGAAGTAAAAGGCAAATTCCGTACCTCCGGAACAAATGCCAACAGCGGGTTTTATTTCCGTGCCAATCCACCTGCAGATAATCCTGATGGTTTTCCCCGGGGTTATGAAGCTCAGATATGCAATACCCAGGATGCATATACAGGCTGGTTATGGAAACCCGGAAAGCCAACAGGCAAGCCGACCACTCCGTTAATGACGAAGGATGGCGAGTGGTTTACTTACAGGATAAAAGTAACCGGAACGCATATTCAGTTCTGGATCAATAATAAACCTGTAATGATTTATGATGATGATGAATACAAATCCGGACATTTTGCGATACAGGGGCATAATCCGGGGATGAAGATCGAAGCTAAGGAATTGTATTATCGTTCACTTTCAAAATAAATAATAGAGAAAGGTTCTTGACGGACCGGAAACTGATAAGGGCGATTTCCGACCAGATTAAGGATTGATCCTGTTGTATTTTCTCAGCAGTTCAAGAGTTTTTTCGACCGGTAAAGCTTCAACTTTTACATTGTTCCGGACTGTGACCGTCTCAGCAGCGAAGAGTGAGTTTATTATCGCCTCTTCAGTTGCTTCAATAACTGCTTCAAAAAGTATATCAAGATTCTCGTTCCGCAACACTCTTGATTCATCAAACATTGAATCTGACTGATAAGGTATCCTTAGTTTTTCATCTGTTGAAACTGCAATTGCAAAATCACCGCTGCTGTTCGATGCACTTCCTCCTGCCCTTGCCATGCCGAATAATGATCTTGCCGCAAGTCTTTTCAGATTTTTAGCACTGAGCGGTGCGTTAGTCATTATTACTATCATGCATGATCCGTCTTCCTTATATTCATCTGCGGTTTCCCTGAACCTGTATTTTCCGAGTTCTATTCCTACAGGTACTCCGTCGATCTGCAAGATCCCACCGAAATTTGTTTGTACAAGAACACCGACAGTATAGCCTCCCCTGGCTGATGGCAGGATCCTTGATGAAGTTCCAATGCCTCCTTTAAAGCCCAGGCAGGATGTCCCTGTTCCGGCGCCGACATTCCCTTCCTGCACAATTCCATCTTTCGCACTGTTTATTGCTTCCAGAATATGTTCTTTTGTAACGACCCTTTTTCTGATATCGTTCAGTCCGCCGTCATTGGTTTCTCCGACAACGGGATTAACACTTCTTACGAACCTGTTTTCAGGAAAACTGAATGTATAATCAATAAGTGCATCAGTCGCTACGGGGACACTTAATGTATTTGTGAGTATTACCGGAGTTTCAATATTGCCGAGTTCCTCAACCTGCGGGTATCCGGTTAATTTTCCGAATCCGTTGCCTGTGTGAATAGCTGCAGGCACCTTATTCTGGAAAATATTTCCGGAATATGGTAGTATTGCTGTTACTCCGGTGTTTATTGAATCACCTTCCCTGATTGTAACATGTCCGACCTTAACTCCAGGAACATCGGTTATTGCATTATTCTTCCCGGGTTTCAATACACCGATTACGATCCCGTAATCTCTTGCCCGTTTCTTCTGTGCTTCAGAATTTATACAGCTCATAATCGCTAAAACTAATAACAGATATCTCATCTTTTTTAAATCATAATAAATTTATAATCCTCTCCCCTTCTCCTTTTCTCCCTCTCTCCTCATCTCCTTTCTTCCTCTCACACCCTCTCCCTTTCTCTCCTTCTCCTTTTCTCCCCCTCATACCCTCATACCATCGTACCCTCGTACCGTCATACCATCGTACCATCTTACCATCATACCATCGTACCATCACACCTCTGTGCCGCTGCGCCTTCTTGCCACCCCTTGCCCCCAGGGGGGCGCTCAGACTCAAAAGTCCCCCTTGATAGGGGGATTTAGGGGTGAGTTATATAATAGACGCAAAGGCACTAAGAATCACAAATTCAGAGCATTAAATTATCTTATCCCTTCCAGTAACAGACCTTCATTAGTGTTTCTGAAAATATACCTGAATTCTT
>JAKQPD010000111.1 GCA_029564935.1 Bacteroidota bacterium | reverse complement strand
GTTTATAACATTTCCGGAACAAAGGTTATGGAAATAAAGGATATAAGATCTGACAAGATAGAACTGGAAAAGGGAGCTTTGCCGGCAGGGATTTATATTGTTGAGCTGAAAGGGGATAGGGTATACAGAAATAAAATAATTATCAGATAGATCGGACAGATCATTATTGAGAAATACCATATCCGCTATGCGGAATTATTTCAATAAAATGATCCTGACTACAATACCATAACCGCTACGCGGTATTGTTTCGGAAACCATGTGTTCTATTATCCGCACGCATACGGAATTGTCCCGGAGACAAAAGTCGCTCTTGCCCGTAGGGCATATGGTATTGTAGATTAAGGTTATATTAAATGATTTTTTACCTCGTAGAGGTTATGGAATGAGATACCATATCCGCGGCTCAAAACGTATTAAGACTTTCGTGCTACAAACATATCGAAGCTACGCTGCACAAAAATTATAAAAGCTTCTTTTCTGTTCAATCAGACGAATCAGGAATAAAATATTTTACCTGTTCCCTTGACTTGCATTTTTGGATTTGTTAATTTTATAACAGTAAACTCGATAGATTGACTATAAATTCCGGGAATAATATTCTGTTATTAATTCATCCTGTTATGAGAAAACTTCTACTCTTTACATTAATGGTAGTGGTAACTGCTATTATTGCCTACCCACAGCAAAAAGCTGTTCTTTGGTCTGAAGATTTCGAGGGAGACTGGACTGTAAACTGACATGTTGATGCCGGTACATGGGAAGTTGGGACTCCCACCAGCGGACCTAATTCAGCTCATGGGGGTACTAAATGTGCTGCAACTGTTCTGGCTGGTAATTACTCTTCCGGTATCAGTTCAAGATTGATCAGACATACTTCATTCATTCTACCGGCAGCTGAACAGAATCCACGATTAAGATTCTGGAGCTGGTTTGATTTTTCTGCAGGAGATTACGGGCTGGTCCAGATTAAAACAGGTTCCGGTGAATGGCAAACTATTTCTCCTCCATATATTAATAAGAGCAGTGGTGCATGGACATATCCTTCGATAGATTTAAAAGAATTCTCAGGATCTTCCGTTCAGATAGCATTTCAAATTATTACAGATGCAGACCCAACCTCGGTAAATTCCGGTTGGTATATTGATGATATTTCATTTAACAATATTACCCGGGTAAATGAAAATCTTCAGGAGAAGATAAAAATTTATCCTAATCCAACATCAGATAAAGCTATAATAGATTTATCCGAACCGGATATGACCGGATATAATTTGTCAGTATTCAATCTTTCAGGTAAGAAAGTACTGGAAATGGATAAGATAGCTTCTGATAAGATCGAACTGGGAAAAGGCAATCTGCCGGCAGGAATTTATATTATTGAACTGAAAGGGAATAAGGCATACAGAAATAAGATTATAATCAGATAATTATGATTTGACATTATAAATTATGAGATATCTTTTTTCCAGACAGGTTTGTGAAACAGGAATAAGGATTCGATTAAACATGTCGCCCCGATGGGGCTCGGAAAAATTAAATGTATTCTTAGACTACAAACAGGTCGCCGCTCTGCGGCTCAGAATGCTTTTATGATTTCCATGCTGGGAAATAGCTTATAGCACGGACTTCATTTTTGCGTAACGTACCGGACAGCCAAGGGAAGGACTGAAATCATAGTTGTGTTTCCTGGCAAAGATGATGTGGAATTAACAGTTAATATATAACCTCTCCCTATTCAACTATTCATATCTGAGAGCTTCGACCGGATTTTTATTTGCTGCCCTATGTGATTGAAAGCTTACCGTCAGCAATGCAATAAACATTGCAAGAACACCTGCAAGAGCGAATATCCACCAGCTTATATTAATCCGGTAAGCAAAGCTTTGCAACCACTTATTCATAGCATACCATGCAATCGGGCAGGCAATTATGGTCGAAATAAATACCCAGATTATGTATTCTAACGAAAACAGGGTGAATATTTCACCTGACTTTGCTCCGTTAATTTTCCTGATTCCAATCTCTTTAGTCCTGCGTTCTGTCATAAATGAGGATAACCCTATAAGACCAAGACAAGATATTATGATTGCCAGGAATGAGAAATAACTAAGTATTTTGCCTATTCTTTGTTCTGACCGGTAAAGATCAGCAAAATCATCATCAAGAAAATGAAAATACAACGGGTTAGGATTATTAAATGATTTATACGTCTTATTCACGAATTCTATGGTTGAAGCGATTTTATCCGGTTTCATTCTGATGTAGAAAGTATTACACGACTCCAAACTCATTATGAGCGGTTCAATCCTGGTATGTAATGATCTGAAGTTAAAATCTTTTACCACTCCGATAATTGTAAATCTCCTGCCGTCTCTGGTTGATAGTATTTCGCCAACAGGATTATTAAAACCCATTATTTTTGCTGCTTCCTCATTGATCACTAATGCAGTATTATCTGTTGAAAATTCCGAAGAAAAGAAGCGACCCTCCTTAATCTCAAGCTGAAATGTTTTTGCATAATCTTCGTCAGCGCCAAGTCCATAAAACTTAACGTCATCGCCTTCCTTTTTTCCTGTCCATTTCAGGCCTGACCAGGTTCCTTCTACGTTGGCCGGGTTATAGCGTGCCCTTGTTATACTCAATACATCCGGATTGCTGCTGATTTCTTTTTTAAAAGTTTCCAACTGAGGATCTCTGGGGTTTGTATCGAATAAAAAATAACCGATGTTTTCTTTATTATATCCCAAGTCCTTATTCCGAAGATAGTGTAATTGTTTACTGACAACTAAAGTACATATTATAAGCAGGATAGACAATGAAAACTGAAATATGACAAGAACCCTTCTGAATTTCGTATTGCCGGGATTCATATCAACGATTCCTTTCATTATATCAAGTGGCTTTAAAGAAGCCATATAGAAAGAAGGATAGCTTCCGGCCAGCAAACTGCAAAACAATATCATGGAAATTAAACCCATATATAATCCGGCGCTTTGGTAATTAATAGCCAGTTGCTTCCCGGTAATATTATTATATCCGGGCAATAACAATTCAACCAGGATCATAGCAAAAACATGGGCAACCAATACAATTACAAGAGATTCTCCTAAAAACTGGACGATTATTTTCACTTTACCGGCTCCGTTCACTTTACGAATACCAATTTCCCTTGCCCTGCCGGCCGCCAGTGCAGTAGAAAGATTCATAAAATTGATACAGGCAATAATCAGGATAAACACAGCAACCAGACTCAGAATACCGACATAAGTTATATTACCATGACCACTAATATCATAAGCATATTTTTGCGAAGAATATAAATGTATCTTTTTTATGTTTTGAAGGAAAATTTCAGAATTTGATCCTTTTTTATTCTTTTTGATAAAATCTGTGATTTTCTTATCAAAGATTTTACTATCAGTTCCTTTTTGCAATTGGAGATAATTGTAACATCTATATCCCCAGTCGTTTACAGGAGCGCCAATTTGCTTCATAAATTCCGAAGGAAATAAAATATCAAATTTTATATGACTATTATGCGTCATGCCTTTCACAACTCCTGTGATTGTAAACACCCAACCTGCTGACTTCAATGTTTTGCCAACAGGATCTTCACTATCGAAATATTTATTAGCCAGATTATCAGTAATGACAATATTGTAAGGTCCGTTTAAAGCGCTATTGGTATCCCCGCGAACAAATCTGGTATCAAACATATTCAGAAACTCTTTGTCCACTATCGCGATCGTTGCTTCTATAAATTCATTCCCCTTTTGCATTGGGAATTGCGGATTTGAGTATCTGGTTGATCTGGTTATTTCAGGATATTCTTCTTTTAGTGCAGTGGCTAAAAGCCCCGGAGATACTGCAAACTGCGATATTTCTCCCCCGGAAAAATATTGCTTCTCAATCACACGGTAGAGATCATTGGCATTTTTGAAGTGTCTGTCATAGCTCCATTCGTCATGTACCCATAAGAGAATTAAAATTGCGGAGGCTATGCCTATAGCCATCCCGCTGATATTCAGAATAGAATACGTTGAATACCTTTTAATATTCCGAAGGGCTGTTTTGAGGTAATTTTTAATCATAGTTTAACTCCATGATAAATTAAGTAGAAAAATCTACCTAAAACTTCCAATTACCATACCAGTAATTATTACTTTCTGAAATATAATTATATAAGTAAAAATCTCAAAAAATATTTTATATATTTGTCTAATATAATGACATTATATGTCCATAATATTGACAAAATTTAAGATGAAATGAATGGCAAATTGTTAATTGTTGACGATCATAAACAAGTCTTAAAAGCGTTGATCCAGTTGCTTGAACCGGAATTTGAAAGTGTTACGGGTATATCAAATCCTAACCAGATCATCAGTTATATAAACAATGAAGAATATGATGTTATCCTGTTGGACATGAATTTTTCAGCCGGGGTAAATACCGGTAATGAAGGTATATACTGGCTCGGTCGTATATTGAAATCAGATCCGTTAGCCGTTGTGGTGATGATTACTGCTTATTCCGATGTTAACCTGGCTGTAAGGGCAATAAAAGAAGGTGCCACCGATTTTGTGGTAAAGCCGTGGGACAATAATAAACTCATTGCTTCCCTGCAGGCAGCATTTAAACTAAGGCAATCAAAGATTGAAAATAAAAAACTCCGGAACAGGCAAAAACAGATAAACAGGGCGATTATTAAACAGGATTGTCCCCTAATAGGGAAGTCAAAAGCTATGGAAAATGTATTTCAGGTAATAAAAAAAGTAGCCAGGACTGATGCAAATGTTTTAGTCATTGGCGAGAATGGTACCGGAAAAGAATTGATTGTTAAAGAAATCCATAATATTTCATGCAGAGCTGACGAAGCTTTTGTCAGTGTAGACATCGGTACAATTACGGATACATTATTCGAAAGTGAAATGTTCGGGCATATTAAAGGGGCTTTTACTGATGCTAAAGAAGATAAAACCGGATGGTTTGAGACAGCTTCCGGCGGCACTTTATTTTTGGATGAAATAGGAAACCTTTCTCTTACTATGCAATCTAAAATTCTTACCGCCATTCAAAACAGGATAATATTTAAAGTCGGATCAAAAGCGGCAATACCTTTTGATATAAGGCTTATCTGTGCGACTAATAAAAATTTGCCTGAAATGGTATCGAAAAATCTTTTCCGTGAGGATCTGTATTACAGGATTAACACAATTGTGATTGAAATTCCTCCTTTGCGCGACAGGGGTGAAGATATTATTTTGCTTGCAGAGCATTTTTTAAAAGAATATGCAAACAAATACGAGAAATATTATCTGAAATTCAGCAGCAAAACCCTGGATCAGCTTATGAAATATACCTGGCCGGGGAATGTAAGGGAGTTACGTCATACAATAGAGAAAGCAGTCATATTATGTGACTCGGACATTCTAAAACCGGAAGATTTTATTATCTCACATTCAGCACAACAATCCTATGTCCGGCCAAAATCTCGGACTCTTGCTGAAATAGAGAAAAATGCTCTTCAAATCGCTCTGGACAATAACTATGGAAGTGTATTAAAAGCATCACAGGAACTGGGAATAGCCAGGCAAACCATGTACAATAAAATGCATAAATATAACCTTTAGAAAGCAGTAATATGTTATTAAATAAATTCTTCATCAATGTATCTATCCGGGTAACCTTTATTGCATTATCCTGTGTAATATTAGGAATAGTATTGCAGCATCTCGATCGCGGATACTATTACACATTGGCGGGTATTGTTTTTCTAATCGTTATGCAAACCTTATTGCTTGTAAATCAGGTTAATAAAACAAATACCGATCTGGACAAATTTTTTTCATCGGTTCAGGATCATGACTCATCAGTCCGGTTTTCTAAAGAGACGAATAATAGTTCATTCGATAAATTGCACAACAAAATGAATTCGGTAAATACTATTATTCAGAATGCCAGGATTGAAACCGAAAGAACAAGTCGTTTCCTTCAAAGTGTGGTTGATCATGTTGACGCCGGACTATTATCATTTGATATGAATGGAAGGGTAAAAATCTATAACAGAGCTGCAAGAAGGTATTTAAACGTTCAGCAAACCGGGCAGTTTTCATCAATGCAAACAAAGAATGATGAGCTTTTCAGAATTATAAGTAATATAAAACCCGGTCAGGATATTTTACATAAAATGAAAATAGACAATACTTTACAGAGTGTTTTAATCAAAGCTGCAGAATTGACATTTGAAGATAATGATATCAAACTGATAACTTTTCAGGATATTACAAGTGAACTCGAAAAAAAAGAACTGGATTCATGGCAAAAAATAATCCGGGTGTTAACCCATGAAATAATGAATTCAACAAGTCCGATCACCTCTCTTACCTCAGTGATCTCAGGGTACTTTAAAAACAAAGACAATGAAGATCCGGTGCTGCCGGTAGAAATTAATCAGCAAATTATATCAAAAACACTTTCCGGATTAGATACAATTGAAGAAACAGGAAAGGGATTATTGGATTTTGTTGATAAGTACAGAAGTTTAACATTTTTACCGAAACCCGATCCAGGCAGATTCACTATTGACAGCCTCTTCCGAAGGTGCATTCTGCTCATGGAATCAAACATTCCGGATAGCATAAAAATTTTTTCAAGTGTATATCCTGAAGATATTTCGCTGGAAGCAGACTATTCTCAGATCGAACAGGTTTTAATCAACCTGATCAAAAACGCGGAGGAAGCTTTGTCCGGTAAAAAGGATGGA
This sequence comes from Bacteroidota bacterium, assembly GCA_029564935.1. Lineage (GTDB taxonomy): Bacteria > Bacteroidota > Bacteroidia > Bacteroidales > VadinHA17 > LD21. The sequence continues at coordinate 17,424 of JAKQPD010000111.1, read as the reverse complement.
ATAATAAACCTGAAAGCCTTCTTTGCTGATGATTGTACATTAATTCAGATTGAAGACAATGGTATAGGAATTCCCGGTGATATTATTGAAGATATTTTTGTGCCATTTTACACTACAAAAACGCATGGTTCAGGAATAGGATTAAGCTTATCAAAACAAATAATGCAAAATCATAATGGTACAATTTCAGTGAACTCCGCTCCGAATAAAGGATCGAGGTTTACCCTGAAATTCTAACTTTTAAACAGGCGCGATCGCGGTACTGCAAACTCTGCGAGGCTCAAAAACATTTATTCCGGTCCTTAAGCTATAAATTTATATAGCAGGACAAATTATATTAAATATGTATCCATAATCATTGATGGTAAATAAAATTCCTAAATTTATGCCACGAGAAAACTATTTATTCAAAACCCTGACCATGAAGAAACTTTTTACCTTTATTTTTTTACTGGCCGGAATATCGGTCTGTGGGATTTCACAGGACAGTAAACTGAATATAATCGTTATCGGGGCCCACCCCGACGACTGTGATGTTATTGCCGGCGGAACGGCAATTTTGTATTCAAAGCTTGGTCATAATGTTAAGTTCGTTTCCATGACAAACGGCGATGCGGGTCACCAGTCAATGGGAGGAGGGGTACTTGCAAAACGCCGTATGCTTGAAGCTCAGGAAGCCGGAAAACGGTTCGGTGTGGAATATCTTGTGATGGATAACCACGATGGGGAACTGATGCCTACACTGGAAAACAGACTGAAAATCATAAGGGAAATCAGGAAATGGAATGCGGATATAGTTATTACCCATCCCCTTGATGATTATCACCCCGACCACCGCTATACCAGCATATTAGTGCAGGATGCTTCATATATGGTGATTGTACCAAATGTCGCTCCCGACACACCTCCCCTGAAAAAGAATCCGGTATTCCTTTATCCGGGCTTTTCTTCACCGGAAATTGCAGTTGATATAGATGCCGTATTCGATCAGAAAGTATATGCCACTTCGGCACATGAATCGCAATTCTTTGAGTGGATGCCCTGGACCGAGGGTGTATCTGATAAAGTGCCTCAGGGGAAAGAGGAAAGGCAGAAATTTGTTGCAGGATGGTTCAGCAAGGTTAACGACTCTGAGAGATCATGCCTCAGGAAGTGGTACGGTGATACAAGAGGATCGAAAGTAGTTTATACAGAAACATTCAGATATACTCCTTATAGTAGAAAGCCTTCAGAAGAGGAAACCAGAAAATTATTTCCAATGATTAAATAAATGATTAAATAAAAAAGCTATGAATACATCACGCCGTTCGTTTTTACGTACATCCGGTATGGCAATTGCCGCATCCGGTATGGGATTGTCATGTTCAGGAGAAAAAAAATCTGACTGCAGTTCCCAAAAGCCTTGAAATCCTGAGAGAAGCATTTACATGGGAAGAATAAAATTGCTATAAAACATCAAAAACAAATTGTTTTAATTTAACCTATTATATTGACTTAGTGATTCTTAGTGTCTAAGTGCCTTTGTGGCATCTTATTTTGCCTCTAAGTGTACCACCTTAGAGAACTCAGGAACATCAACTATAATGACTCCTGCCCTTCTTGCCACCCCTTGCCCCCAGGGGGGCGCTCAGATTCAAAAGTCCCCCTAGGGGGATTTAGGGGTGAGTTATATAGTAGACACAAAGACACGAAGTTCCACAAAGAATTAATAACGTCATTCAATATTTTACTGAAATGGAAAAATCATTGCTGCTTTTATTTTCCGGTTTTTTCTGCATTAACTGCAATGCCCAGAAATATGAACTTTCATCGCCTGACGATAAACTGAAAGCGGAAATCGAAATAAACCAGGGGATCTTTGCCGGTCTGAAAAAAGAAGGGTCTGAAATAGTCAGGCTGGAAAATATTTCCCTGGAAACAGACGCTATTGGTCAGAACAGTAACGGGTTTAAGGTACAGAAAACAGCCCGGAGATCGGTAAATGAAGTAATAAAACCTGAAATAAGGGGAAAAGCTTCAGAACTTGTCAACTCATATAATGAACTTGAAATAAAATTCAGGGCAAACTATGCCATTACATTCAGATTATTCAATGAGGGACTGGCATACCGTTTATTAACGTCATTTAAAGATACTCTGGATATAGAAAGGGAAAATATTGATATAATTCTTGGTGAAAATGATTCTGCAAGGTTTCAGTCGTCAGAGAGTTTCAGTTCACCCTATGAGACGCCTTATGAGCATAAAAAGCTGAATGGAATTGAGCAGGGTAAGTTATGTAACCTTCCTTTTCTGATTGAAAAGCAAGACGGGAAATTCTTAATGATCACTGAAGCCGATCTTTATAATTATCCCGGACTATGGATGAAGGGTACGGGCCGGCAGCAGCTGAAGTCAGCCAATCCTCCATTTCCGAAAGCATTTACCTCCAAAGGGAATGCCTATGGACAGGGACAGGTGGCTGAAGCATATAACTTTATAGCGAAAGTTAGCGGGACCCGCACGTACCCGTGGAGGATCTTTGCTGTGGCAGACGATGAGGCCGGACTGATCTCAAACAATATGGTTTATCTGCTGGCATCGCAATGTGCGATAGCTGACCCTTCATGGATAAAACCCGGAGTAGTTATGTTTGACTGGTGGGCAAAACATAATATTTACGGGGTCAATTTCAGATCGGGAATAAATACCGAAACTGCAAAATATTTTATCGATTTCTGTGCAGAACATGGGTTCAGGTATTTTCTTTTTGATGACGGCTGGTGCCCGGGGGACAATATTCTTAAGCCTGTCCCGGGACTGAATATGGAAGAGGTAACAGCTTACGCTTCATCAAAAGATGTGGATGTAATGTTATGGGTGATATGGCGAACACTGGAAAAGCAATGGTCAGAAGCTTTCAGCCTTTTTGAGAAGTGGGGGATAAAAGGAATTAAAATGGATTTTATGAACCGCGATGATCAGATAATGGTTGAATTCTATGAAAGAGTTGCACGTACCGCCGCAGAAAAAAAGATGGTGGTTGATTTCCATGGTGCATATAAGCCGTGCGGATTGCGCAGGAAATATCCGAATGTACTGACACGCGAAGGTCTGATCGAATTTGAATATAACGGCTGGACCGATCAGGCCAATCCTGAACATCATAACCTGTTGCCCTATATCCGTATGTTTGCCGGCCCCATGGATTATATCCCTGCCTCTATGCGAAATTCAACAAAAAATAATTTCCGGGCATTGGGTGATTATCCGATGGAGCAGGGGACACGTGCTCATTCGATGGCTCTTTTTGTCATCCTCAACAGCCCGATGACAATGCTTCCCGACTCACCTTCCGATTATTACCGTGAGAAGGAGTGTACGGAGTTCCTGACTAAAATCCCTGTTGAATGGGACGAGACACGTTTGCTTGAAGGTAAAATAGGAAAGTATACTGTTCTGGCCCGCCGGGCAGGGAAAAACTGGTTTGCCGGCGCTGTCACCGACTGGGATAAACGTGATATTGATCTTGAAACAGATTTTCTGGCCCCGGGTAAATACAGGCTCGAAGCTATTGTTGATGGTATTAATGCAGACAAAAGAGCGGAAGATTACAGGAAAACCACAATGACCTTTAATGCAGGAGACATTTTGAAGATCAGTCTTGCTCCGGGAGGCGGATGGGTGGCAAGGATAATGCCGGAGTAACAAACTCACCCGGCAAGTTTCAGGGATTAGTCGGATTCTTTTATCACTGGATTCTATATATCATAAATGATATTTTTAATAAATAGTAAATATTTATATAGTTAGTTTAATATTTTAAGAATATGTGTGCAAAAATTTACTATATTTGTTACAAATGAAAATTCATTGAAAATGGATAGACTAAGACAACTGGGTAATACACCGGTTAGTTATGCAGTTCTTAAGTCTCTTTACAGCAATTACAAGTCTCCCAGGAACAAGATAGCTGAATTAGAAAATAAACATATTTTGATCAGGCTTAAACGGGGGATGTATGTTGTATCTCCTGATATGACCGGTGAGCTGCTTTCAACAGAGCTTTTAGCAAACCACATTTATGGTCCATCATATATTTCTATGGAGACTGCACTAAGGTTTTATGGTCTGATACCGGAGAGCGTTCATATAATAAAATCAATGACAACAAAGAGATCAAGATGTTTTAAAAATTTGATATCTGTTTTTGATTACATTAGCTGCAGTGATAAATACTACTCAATAGGAATACGACAGATCTCAGATCGGAGGACAACCTTTCTGGCAGCATCTCCTGAAAAGGCATTAAGCGATTTAATTGCTTTCACTCCAAATCTTCGACCAAGATTTCTTAAATCTATGGTCTCATTCCTTGAGGAGGATTTAAGGATGGATATGGATGAGTTTTATAAAATGGACGTAAGAATATTGAGGGAATGTTCATTATCAGGAAAGAAGAAAAATGACCTGAATCTTTTGGTAAAACTGTTGCAAAAATGAATCTATTTGATCAGATGCTCTCACGGTATGACATAAAAACGGAGAGTGAAAGGTTAAATGCAATGCATGAAATAATGCAGGAAATCACCCTGGCAGGTCTTTATCGTGGAGGGTTCTTTGAAAAAGCTGCCTTTTTCGGGGGAACCTGTCTGAGGATCTTTCATGGCTTATCCAGGTTCTCTGAAGACATGGACTTCACTCTGCTTAACTCTTCAGGTGATTTTATTTTTGAAGATTACTTCCCTGATATTATTTCAGAATTCAAATCCACAGGCAGGACAGTAGAAATTATCAGGAAGATAAAAAGAAAAAAGACTGATATTGAATCTGCTTTTTTGAATGATGCAACTGAAATTTTTAATATTTCATTTCGGACAGAAAAAGTTGTTAAAATCAAATTGGAAGTTGAACTAAATCCTCCCGGCTTTACAAATACAGAACAAAAACTACTGCTCCATCCATTTTCATTTTTTACACGTTGTGTGTCCTTGCCAGATATGTTTGCAGGTAAGATTCATGCTTTACTGTTCAGGAACTGGAAGATAAGGATCAAAGGGCGTGACTGGTACGACTTTGAATGGTATATTCGGAATAATGTTCCTTTGAACTTTGAAAGCTTTCGGTCACGAACAAAACAAATTAACGGTATAGATATCGATCTTACCGGTTTCACGAGTTTACTCTTTAAAAGACTTTCAGAGACTGAAATTGAAAAAGTCATCAGGGATGTGATGCCTTTCATCAGAAATCATGATGAATTAAAAATATGGTCAAATGAGTACTTTACAGAACTGGCGAAAAGGATAATTGTACAGTAAAGACAAATTTGAATAGAGAAACAATATGAAAGATAAGCAGGCGAATAGATTGAATTCAGGTTTTCAAAATGAGATTTATTATTTCGGGGGAACCGCCATAGCCATAGAAGCCGGACTTCTTTCGGTTGAAGAGATCAAAGCTTCGATAGATGAAATGGTTAAAAGGGTAAAGCTTGCCGGAGCTGCATCGATTGGTTTAACACTATACCCGCCATATCCTGAAGGTTATTTTGCAAATAAGATCATGAATCCCGAATACAGCTATCAGAACGGGGGTGACTGGACATGGTTCGGCGGGAGAATGATACAGCAACTCATCCGCTACGGGTTTGTACAGGAAGCATATGATCAGGTTCAGCCAATGGTAAAACGGGTAAAAAACAATAACGGCTTTTATGAATGGTATTCAGTTAATAATGAACCGAGAGGATCGGGTACATTCAGGGGGGAAGCAGGCGTTCTGTTCAAGGCTATCAGGATGTTTGAGGAGTTTACGGAAAAAGAAAAATAAAATATTAATAAATTTGTGACCTTTAAAACCGGTATTAAACAGTATTCAGTATTTTTAATTTGAATAAAATGAAGGGTAGAATCACAAAAAGAGATGCATTATTCTTTTTCCTTGGTGCGCTTACAGTTGGTTTAGTAAATTATTTCCTTGATAAGAATGAAAACGGGAAATCGATCCGTGATCATATCAGGGATGCAATGAATAAAAACAGGACGATATTCTAATCATTCTACAGGAACAGACAACTCCCGGCCCGGTAAAGAACCGCATACAAATGATAATTCTATGATATTACAACAGACATACAGCCTGTTAAAGAACCGCTATGGAAACAGATTGAATGAACTGTTTGTTTCGGATATAAGGATAGGTATTTATCTGACTGCCGTACGACTGTCTGACGGAAGCATAGGTACTGCAGCAACCCTTTCCGGAGGTCATCCTTTCTGTAAAAAGGGTGACAGGGATTTCGGTGATTTGTCGCCTCTTAAAATCAGAGGACTAAAAGTGGCCGGGATCCTTGAGTCAGAAAAAAGCTCACCAGTTATTTCTTCAGTAAAGACAGCAGTTCTGAGCGCCTTATCTTCTGAAATGATTGATTCCGGCAACTACAAGATCATTGATGATTGTGATCCGGTCGATCTTATTGATCTTACTCCGGTTAAGACTATAACTGTTATAGGAGCATTTCAATCATATATAAGGAAGATAACCGGAACGGGGAATAAGCTATATGTTCTGGAACTGAATGAAAATGCCCTTCCTCCTGAGCAAAAGAAGTATTTTGTTCCTTCAAAGGATTCCGGAACAATTCTTCAGGAATCGGATATTATAATTATAAGCGGACAGACCCTCGTGAACGGGACTCTGGATGATCTGCTGAAAGAAATTCCGTCGAAGTCTGAGGTTATTTTAACCGGGCCGTCAGGTAATATTATACCGGATATTCTTTTTCGGAATAAAATCAGTATTATTGGTGGGATAAGAATTACTGATCCTGATAAACTTTTTAATATTGTAAGTGAGGGTGGAGCCGGTTTTCACCTTTTCAAATACTGTGCCCGTAAAATAAGCATCATCAGGGGGGATGAAATATAAATTAAGTGAAAAGTGGATAAAGGCGTCAATTGCCGGAACGATCTGGGCTGCATCGGAGATTGTTCTCGGTAGTTTTCTTCATAATCTGAGAGTTCCGTTCAGTGGAAACATCCTTACAGCAATCGGGCTAATAATTCTCATTTCTATAAGTTATATCTGGCATGAGAATGGCATATTCTGGCGTGCGGGACTGATCTGTGCCGTAATGAAAACAATGTCGCCGAGTGCAATTATCTTCGGCCCGATGATCGCAATCTTCGCTGAATCACTTCTCCTTGAATTTTCTGTAAGAATTTTTGGCAGGAATATGGGAGGTCTGATTATTGGAGCCATTCTGGCAATGTCCTGGAACCTGTTCCAGAAAATAGCCAACTATATTATTTCCTACGGATCAAATATTGTTGAGGTCTATAACAGTCTTCTGAAGTTTGCACAAAAACAGCTTAATATACAAACCGATATTGTATGGCTACCCATTATTGTTCTCCTGATAGTTTTCGCACTCTTCGGTCTTCTTGCAGGGATAATCGGTATAATTACAGGAAAGAGAATGCTGCGGCAGCCGGCAAAAGAAGTCTCGTTCTCCCGGAATAATTCTGTTGACGGTATCAGAAAGAATTCCGGTGAAGATTTTAAATACTCGGTTGGATGGCTGTTGATTGATATTGCTTTAATGGTTGGTTCCTTTCTTTTGATTTATTATACACCATGGTATGTATGGAGTATTGCCATAACAGGGGTTGTTATAATCTGGTCATCGAGGTACAAAAGGGCTTTCCGTCAGATTATGCGGCCGGGATTCTGGATATTCTTTGTTTTGATCACCCTGCTTACCGCTTTTGCTTTTACAGTTGCACAGGGAGGCAGTATTTCATGGGCTGAGGGTCTCCTCACCGGAATCCAGATGAATTTCAGGGCTGCTGTCATTATTACAGGATTTGCTGTTCTGGGAACTGAATTATACAATCCTGTGATAAGGGATTTCTTCCAGAAGACTGCCTTAAAAAACCTTCCTCTGGCGCTTGAACTGTCAGTCGAAAGTCTGCCGTTTTTCATAGGATCAATACCCGATCTCAAAAGCCTTGTCAGAAAACCTGTCTCGATATTTTATAATGTGTTATCTCAGGCTGACCGGCGGCTTGCTGAAATAAAAGGCATCGGAAATATTCCCAGGAAGATATTCATTATAAGCGGACCGGTAGGAGGGGGGAAAACAACTTTCACAAAAAACATTATAGAGTTTTTGAAGGACCAGGAAATAAAATCAGAAGGAATATTGTCAGACCGCATAACCGGCGGATCAGAGACCCTGGGTTATGATATTATTGATATCTCCACCGGAAAGCGGGAAGTATTTCTAAGGGAAAATGAAAAAACAGGAAATGAAAAAATAGGTAAATTTTATATTTCTCCAAAAGGTCTTGCAAAAGGCAGATCGATTCTGGAAGAACTGACCACATATATAACAGGGATCGTGATCATAGATGAGGTAGGACTTCTGGAACTTCAGGGAAGAGGATGGCATGACTCCATAAGTGAATTACTTGAAAAATCCTCTAACCATATATTAATTACAGTACGGGACAAGTTTGTCGATGAGGTTAAAAAGAAATGGAACCTTTCTGATGCCATCATATTTAATGTCCCTGATAATGATAACAGAAAAGCAGGCTGGCTTATCTATCAACAAATTAAAAACTAAAAAATAAAAAGAATTATTCTAAAATACCAGATTCAATAATCTGGTTACTATTCCGGCAAGAACTATTGCAAAGACGATTTCTATAATACATACTGCAAGGGCTTTTTTCCAGCCGAAATCCTTCCATAATACTGAAATTGTAGCCACACAGGGCACATAGAACATACTGACAACTGCCAGTGTGATCATTTGCTGTGATGTCAGCACTTCGGCAAATTCCGTTGTTCCGAGATAAGCTGCAAGCATAACAAGTATCAGCTCTTTCCTGAGTATACCGAATATAAGAAGAATACCTGTAATTGCCGGAAGGCCCAGCCAGCTAACTGTCACAGGGCTCAGAAATGATGATATTGCAGGCATCCACCCTGCAAGATTGATAGCCTGAATTATTATTCCTGAAACAATGACTATCGGAGCGGCTATATAAATAAATTCCTTAAGTGAATCCCAGGTCTGATAGAGAATTGATTTTAATTGCGGTGTTTTATAGTCGGGCATCGGCATTATAAGTTCCACAGGTTCACCTGGAAGTATCTTTGACGATATTTTTCCGGCAATGAAGATCAGTATCATTGCAAAAACATATAATCCCAGTGCCCATATCAGTCCTACATATTTTCCTACGAGTCCAAAAACAATTACCGAAACGGCTGAACAGGGTACAAGTGTTACCAGTACCGCAGTTATGAAACGCTCGCGTCTGGATTCCATTATACGGCAGGAAAGACATCCCGGGACATTACATCCAAGGCCGATTATGAAAGAAATACATCCTTTTCCGTGAATGCCCATTTTATGCATGAAATTATCCATCAGGAAAGAGATCCGGGCTATATAGCCCCACTCTTCAAGGAAATAAAGGATGATATAAAATGGCAGTATATATGGCAGTGCAATCTGGATAAGGGCAAGAACACCTTCGATGGCGGACCACCCGAGTGCACTTAAAAATGACGTCCCGACAGTATTGTTCCACCATTCATGCCAGCCGATGAACAGTGAATCCAGTAATGATGAAAGCCAGTTTCCCAGGCTGAAGACAGTAAAGAACATTCCTCCGGCTATCAGTATCATTACGAGGTAGCCGCTGAACCGGTTGGTGGTGATGAAATCCAGCCTGTCGTTCAGTGACATTTTCCTGTGTGGAGCCATAGTAACAGTTTCCCTTGTTATCTGTGCGGCCAGATGACTTCTTTCATCCGCTATCACAAGAGAAGAATCATGACCATGTATCTCTTCAAGCTTTTCCTCGAGGAGCTTATTCTTCTCAAGGACCTCAGGTTTTATCTGCCGGATTATTTTTACTATTTCATTATCTTTTTCTAGAAGCTTTATTGCTATCCACCTTTCAGGATAAGGCACCTGAACTCCTTTTAACTCGTCAGTAAGCTGACTGATGCAATCTTCAATTTCTTTACCATAATTCAATGATACCCTGTCATTACTGACTTCCCTGAGTTCAATGACTTTATCCATGAGGTCTGTCAGCCCCGTTCCCCTCGACGCCACAGTTCCTGTTACCGGGGTATTGAGTATATTCTGCAGTTTGGGTATATCAATAGTGATCCCTTTCTTCCTGGCAATATCAATCATGTTAAGGGCTACAATGACCCGGCAGCCAAGCTCAAGCAGCTGTAGAGTGAAAATCAGATTCCTTTCCAGATTGGTTGAATCAACTATATTGATTACCACATCGGGTTTATGCTTGATAATATATTCGCGGGCAATTAACTCCTCAACAGATAATGTGGTAAGTGAATATATCCCGGGCAGATCGAGTACGTCGATTGTATAGTCTTTATAATACAGGGTCCCTTCAAGCTTTTCAATAGTTTTTCCGGCCCAGTTACCTGTGTGCTGATGTGATCCGGTGAAATAATTGAAAACTGAGGTTTTCCCGGTATTACCCTGACCGGCCAGAACAACATTTATTTTTTTTGTCTCATTCATTGTGGTTTCACAAGTATCTTCGATGCCAATCCTCTGCCAAGTACCAGTTTTGATCCGGCAACCTCAACCTGGACAGGACCTGAAAATAATGACCGTCTTAATACGGTTATATTGGTTCCCGGACTTATTCCGAGATCGGCAAGCCGTTTTGTAAGATTCCGGCCGCCGTTCAGCGATACGATTGTTCCTGACTGGCCATCTTCCAGTTCAATGAGACTTATATTGCTTTTTTTGAGTTCCATATGTTCCGTAGTGTTTATGATTTGCATCCATCCAATTAACCTTCTGCAGATCATTTATCTTCAACATGTCTTAAACCTTCTGCAAAGAGATTGTTTATATGTATATCGTCAAGTGAATAATAGGTTACCTTACCTGCTTTATTATATTTAACCAGCTTCATATTCCTTAATGTCCTGAGCTGATGGGATATTGCGGAATTAGTAGTCCCGATAATTGAAGCAATATCACTAACGCACAATTCATTTTCCTGGCATAGTGCAAATATGATCTTGGCTCTGGTCGGATCGCTCATGGCCCTGAAAGTTTCGGCCAGGTAATGAAAGAATTTTTCGGATTTCATTTTGCTCTTTACCGATTTAACTTTTTTCCCTTCAATGAATTCGCTACCCGATAAATTTGTTTTTTTCTTCTTCATTTTATATCATATATGAACAATTATTCAATCGTTTGGCAAATATAATTAAATTCATGAGAGTAGACAGTTCCGGACAAGATATTATTTTGCAAGTTTTGGGAAGCTTCATTTTGAAATCCCCTTAGTGCTCTTGTGCTTACCTTAGTGCTTTGTGGTTAACTAAGCATTGATGTTTAACCACACAAAGGAAATCACAAAGGACACAAAGTCAAGAGACTACTAATACAGGAGAATATAGTAATTAATACGTTAAAGTCTTAATTACAGTGGAGTGATAATGATCTTTTTGAAGAATATCTCAGCGCCTTCCGACTGGATCTGGATCTTGCCTTTTTGTGGTTTTACATCAAAGGCCTGATTGACCAGAACGCCGTTAAGATAAATATGGATCTCATTTCCGTTGACAATGCATTCAATTTTATTCCATTTCCCGACGGGGTTTTCTATATCATTTCTTCCACGGAAATCTTTAACATCTTTCCATTCCGGATCACGGCCGGACCAGTTTATCCGTCCGGAGTTTATAGTGGCTTTGTTTCCTCCCGTACGGAAGGCAAATGAACTGCCTTGTTTTTCGGGAGCAACAGGGGAAGTTATTGAATAGTTTTTACTTCCGTCGCCAACCACAATAAAATCACCTGTACCTCCTTCAATTATCTGGCATTCGATAGAATACATCCAGGTACCGGATGATGCTCCATCTTCTCCGGTTGAATGTAATAATATCCCGCTGTCTCTTGCCTTATCAGTCCTGGGAGAATATGTCTGATCGCCCCATTTAAACTTTACAGTCAGTTTATAATTCTCAAATTCATCATTTGTGGTTATACATCCGAATTCCTCCCCCGAAATCCTTATCATTCCTTTGGTGATTGTAAAAACATTCAAAGGATCAGAATTTTTTCCTCTTTCTTTAATGTATGTATACCAGCCATCAAGGTTGTGCCCGTTAAATAATCTGATCCCGGTTTTTCCGGATTTATCATTCTTCATTTCCTTCAGGGCGGAATTCTTATCTCTGGGGAACGTATTTACAGGGATAATAATAAAGGCAAGGATCAGCAAAATCAGGTATTGTCTTTTCATAATTTAATCATATTACTCGGTAGTAAATATAATTATTCTATTGACTTTGTCGGGATTTCTTTTTCCTGCAAATAAGTTTTATGGCTTTATCGATATAAATTGTTATGACAGTCAGAGAAGCAAATACGGCCAGAAACCACAGTACATTACTGAGATTGATTTTACGTCCTTCCCTGAAATCTCCTCTTCCACGACCATTGTGGTTTCTGAAGTCTCCTGACGGCGGTATCCTTTCGCCTCTCTCTCTGAACTCCGGAGGAAATTCATGTCGGAGGCTATCAGTAAAATTTCTTTCTCTCATACCCTGACCTCTTCCTCTTCCTGCAAATCTTCCACGGATGCTGTCCGGTAATTCCCTCATTGGTGGTCGTTCCGGCCTTTCTCCGGGCCTTGTTGATCTTTCAAAACCCTCTGATCTTCCTCTTCCTGCACCTTCTCCAAAACCATGGCCAATTCTTCTTTCAGATTCTTTATCGGAACTAAGTTTGAATACCCATATACTGCTATCAAGGTAATTCAGTTTCCTGAGTGCTATAACACCTGTTACAAGGATAGCGACGGATAATATGGCGAAGCTAATTTTCCTCAGCATTGTCTGACTTTTTAAGTTTTAATCTTTGAAGCACCCAGTTCCAGTGTAATCCCAGATGGATGCCAAACAGTGCAAGAGTAATGAATGATGAGCTGGTATGCATTGCCCTCCAGAACATCCTTGTACCACCAAGGTTGAGCCATGAAAAATTGATAGTCCTTGCTATTGCTATTCCGCTGAGGATCATTAATGTGATGCCTGCGAGCATCAATATATCAAGCAAATAGTTAAACCTTGCTTTTCCAGGGCATTTTCTGAAAAATCCGAGAGTGACTTTTTTTATCCAGTTCCAGTTAAGTATTTTATGAAGTATAAAGAATAATCCGATTATTAATCCTGCCCATTCATGGAATGAGATCCCGTAAAAAGACCTTGGATCCATAAGTAACAGCATTACTATCGTTATACAGAGTGAAAGAATGAATTTGAAACTGTTCATGATGATCATATGAAGTTAAATATCTGACAATTTAAGAGGTATTATTATTCCAATTGTATATTAGCAGATCATAATTATACCGTTCACTGCTAAAGTAGACTTATTTCCCGGGATTGAATAAACCTCCCCGGCCAGAAAAATTATTTTTCTACATATTAGATGGTTTTGTAATCTGGCCACCCCTCCTTAAATAAAGGAGGGGAAACCTAAATACGCAAAAACCCTATGGTTGACGGCTATGTTTATGGCCGGCGTAAAAAAGCTGAATTATTTATTATTCTGTCAAAGTAGATTTAATATGTACTTTAAAATGTGTATTTTAGCATTGATAATTTAAACCCGGAGGTTAATTAGCTGTTTTTATGTTAGATAACCTGAAGGAATATTATTTCATTCAATGAAAACCTTATATTCTTTATCTGTCATTACTATACTGTTTTTAACGGGATGTTCGGAAAGCGGCCCGGAAACAGCTCCGGAAATTAAAAAAGAGCATTCTCTTTGCGCAGAATTACAGGTCTTTTATGATATTTCGTCACTCCCTGAATATTCGGAGGGAACATTTTGTGCTCAGGTATCATCGTGGGATACTACAGGCGGGAATGACGACGGCTTTGGAGGTACCTATTCTTACTTACGGAAAAATGACGATGGTTCACTTGTGATTTTTGATCAGGAAGGAAGCGGTGTGATAAACAGGATCTGGACGCCTACCCCGACTGACGACACTCTGGATTTCTATATTGATGATAATGAAAAGCCGGCCTTTTCGATCAGGTTCATTGACCTGTTTTCCGGGGAAAAATATCCCTTCGTCATGCCATTATGCGGGAATCAGCTTGGAGGTTATTATTGCTACCTGCCAATTCCATTTCAAAAAAGTTGCAGGATAATCTTCAGGGGGAAAAGGATTCAGTTTCACCAGATACAATACCGCTTGTACGGACCGGATGCAGATGTTAAAAGCTTCAATCCGGAGCTTAATGCTCAGGAAAAAGAAGCTCTGCAAAAGATCGCCGTTCTGTGGAACAGGGATGAAAAAAAGGTATCTGATTTCCATGCTGATAAAATTTCTGAAAATAACGGGCAGTTTAATATCAGTCCCGGCGAAACGGTTGCAATATTCAGATATAATAAAGGAGGAAGGATCCTTGGTTTGGAAATAGGGCCATCAGGTCTTTTTGAAGGGATCATGAAAAGCGTCGATTTAAGAATAACCTGGGATGGAGAAAAAAATCCGGCAGTATATTGTCCTCTGGCTGACTTCTTCGGATATGCCTTTGGGAAGGCATCAATGCAAAGTCTTTTAATGGGGACCCGCGGAGAGATGAATTATTGTTATTTCCCCATGCCTTTCGATAAGAGCGCCACGATTGAACTTATCAACCGTAAAAACGCATCATCTTCAGGAAATCATCTTCAGGCGAATGTCAGGGTTTTTTATTCTGATGAAAAAAGAGATCCCCGGAAGGAAGGGAAGTTTTATACTTACTGGAACAAAATTACGAAATCAATCCCGGGAGAACCTCATCTTTTCCTGGATGTTAAGGGGAATGGTCATTATGTCGGGACTATCCTTCAGGCTCAGGGGCTTCAGGCGGGTATGACATATTTTTTTGAAGGGGATGATTCTGCTTCAATCGACGGAAGTTTCAGGATACACGGGACGGGTTCGGAAGATTATTTTAACGGCGGGTGGTATGCACTTATGGACCGGTGGGACGGGAGGATGAGCCTGCCGCTTCACGGTGCTCTGGATTATTCACTTCCATTCTGCAGAACAGGAGGATACAGATTTTATATTTCCGATAAATTATCCTTCGGGAAAAGCATTTACATGGGAATTGAACATGGCCCGACAGGAAACAGGTTCCCGGTTGATTATACATCACTTGCACTTTATTATTCCGATTCCCCGGTACGGGAAGTCACCGCCCCGGTAAATGACCTGGCCACAGTTTTCCTTCCGGATACTCTGACTATTTATCCACAGCTGATGGATTATAACATCTCGGGGAACATGGATATCCAGACAACATGGAAATACGGGACGGGAGGGGAAAGTTTTATTTTTACCCCGGGGGATGATGCAGGATTACGGATCTCACTTGAAGAGATCCCGGCTGGCCGGTATAAGTTATATTTTGATGTTGTAAAAAGGCCTGAGGGATGTGATTTTTCTGTCTGGCAGCGTCAAACCCGGGTCTCTGACCGGATAAGCACCGCTTCACCATCTGAAGAAAGATATAAGGATATTTACATTTGTGATCTGGGTCAGCTTGATATCGTTAATACAATAACTATCCGTTTTACAACTGGCGGGAAGAAGAAAAACCTTTTATTGAACAGGATCATTCTGATTAAAAACCCATAAATATGACAGCCATGAGATATGCAGCAGCAATACTATTATTAGTAATTTCTGTTACCGCAGCAGGTCAGAAGAAGATATCGAATGTTGAATTCATTGATTACAAGCGGCAGGTACTTCTTGTAAAGAGTGAAGCAATGAAAGCACAGGGGAAGCTCAATGCCGGAGAAATAATAGGCGCCGGATGTGATCAGGGGGGGTGTTGGATTGAAATAGAATACAAAGGGAGGAAAGTAAAACAGAATGTAGGTGAATATATTTCCGAACTTAATGTTTATGAATTTGATTTCAGTGCTGATGCTGATCTTGAGCTTGTCGTGATAAATGATCTTAAAGCGACAGCTTTTCTATATGTCTTTTCATACAGTAAGGGTATAATCCAGAAATTGTTTGAAAAGGAAATTAAATCCGATAAAGTTGTTATCAAGAAAGATTACCTCGAATATTATCAACCGGGAGGAAAGGAAACCATATGGCATTATTATTTCGGGAGATTCTGGCTTATGACACCATATGAGATCCGGTGATAAATGGACGAGCTGAAGCAAAAAATAATAGAGATTGAGAAGATCTCTTCAGAACTTGAACCGTCAGAAAAATTCAGAAATGATTATCTGCAGCATATTCATGAATATGCTAACAGTTTTATAAATGATCTGGAAACTGCAAAAGTATTCTCTGATGGCAGATCTGATAGAAATGTACTTTCTGTCGGTGCCGGAAAGATATCCTTACCGGAACTGATCGGTGTCTTTAAGCATGAAGTAGCAGAGAAAGGGATCAATGCTGCATCGGGGAGCCATCTGGGGTATGTACCGGGAGGAGGGATATACATGTCTTCACTTGCCGATTATCTGGCTGCCGTTACCAATGAGTATGCAGGATTATTTTATGCATCTCCGGGAGCGGTGATAATAGAAAACGAAATACTGAACTGGCTTAAATCTGTTTTCGGATTTCCAATGAGTGCTGCAGGAAGTCTGACTTCGGGTGGTTCGATTGCTAACCTTATTGGTCTTACTGCAGCCCGTAATCATCATGGGATTAAATCGGACATGATACCACGAAGTGTTGTTTACCTGAGTAAGCATACACATCATTGCATTGGAAAGGCATTGAAAATTATCGGACTGGAAGATATAATAATAAGGTATTCGGAGCTGGATGAAAAATTGAGGATAAATGCCGAAAGGCTTGCCGGACAAATAATAAAGGACAAGGCTGACGGACTGAATCCTTTTCTGGTAATTGCAACTGCAGGAACAACGGATACCGGAGCCGTTGATCCTTTATTTGATCTGGGAAATATCGCAGCAAAGCATAATCTCTGGTATCATATTGATGCGGCTTACGGAGGATTTTTTATCCTGACAGAAGAAAGGAAAGAGCTTTTCCGGGGTATAGAAATGGCAGATTCTCTTGTGGTTGATCCGCATAAAGGATTGTTCATTCCTTATGGGACGGGAGCTGTTCTGGTGAAAAACAGGGAAGCGGTGACAGATTCTTTCCAATATACTGCAAATTATATGCAGGATTCAGCCAATGCCATTACGGATCTTTGTGAACCTGCGGATGTATCTCCCGAACTGACAAGGCATTTCAGGGGATTACGTGTCTGGCTGCCGCTGCGGATTCATGGGACGGAACCATTTATTGCCTGTCTGAGTGAAAAACTGCTGCTTGCAAAGTATTTCAGGATCAGATTATCTGAAATTGG
>JAKQPD010000091.1 GCA_029564935.1 Bacteroidota bacterium | reverse complement strand
TAATACGTTTTTTAATACGTTTTTTAATACGTTGATCGCAGGATTGGTACAATAAAAAACCGCCACAGGATTTTCTGCAGCGGTCTCAATAAAATGATTGAAGTATTATATTTTACCTTCCTTTATTATCTCATCGTCAACAAGTATTCGGCCGCAATACTCGCAGACTATAATTTTCTTTCTCGATTTGATGTCGAGCTGCCTCTGGGGAGGTATCTGGTTGAAACACCCTCCGCATGCATCACGCTGAACCGGTACTACAGCAAGCCCGTTCCTTGCATTTGAACGTATACGTCTGTAAGCTGTAAGCAACCTTTCCTCGATCACTTCCTGTACTTCAGAGAGCTTTTTAAAAAGACCCTCCTCCTCCTTCTGAGTATCCGAGATTATCTCATCAAGTTCAGTCCTCTTATTTTCAAGATCTGTTTTCCGTTCTGCCAGGATAGCCTCGGAATCAGCGATAGCCATTTTCTTTTCTTCGATCTGGGCATTGAACTCCCTTATCTTTTTATTAAAAAGTTCTATTTCGAGGTTCTGAAATTCAATTTCCTTCGACAGCGAATCGAACTCACGGTTATTCCTGACATTTTTTTGCTGCTCCTCATATTTTTTTATCAGAGTTTCGGCATCGCTGATCTCGTTATTCTTTTTGCTCACCGCTTTATCGAGGTTAACAACCTCTTCTCTCAGGTTGCCCAGCCTGGTCTCCAGACCGGCTATTTCATCCTCAAGGTCCTGTACTTCGAGAGGCAGTTCACCCCTGAGAGTCTTAATCTTATCTATCTCTGAATCAACCAGCTGAAGGCTGTATAAAGCACGTAATCTCTCCTCCACGGAAACCTCTGTTTCATGTGTCTTTGCTTTTTCCATATTATAATAAGTAATTTATCGGATTCGTATTTATCTCTGAAAACCGGAGTGCAAATTTAGGGAATTTTTTGATAATAAGATCGTACAATATCTCCACAGAAAATTTTTCACTCTCATAATGGCCTGTATCTGCCAGAAGTATCTTCTTTCCTGAATCGAGAAATGTATGGTATTTAATATCGGCAGTAATGAAAGAGTCGGCTCCCCGGGCTATTGCATCATCAGTAAGTGATCCGCCGGAGCCTCCGCAGAGAGCCACTTTTCTTATCATACGCCCGGTCAGAACGGAATGTTTTATTCCCCTGCAACCGAAAACAGATGAGACGAGTTCAAGAAATTCCTTTTCTTTCAGAGGCTGATCAGGTACTCCGACACAGCCCATACCGGCCCCGGAATTCTGATTTTCGAGGGGATAGATATCATAAGCTACCTCTTCATAGGGATGGGATTCAAGCAGGGCCCTGATAACCTTTGACTTAAGATGAGAGTACAAAATCGTTTCAAACCTTGTTTCCTTTTCAAAATGTATTTTACCCTTTTCCCCAACAAAGGGACTGGAACTCTCATTGCCTCTGAAGCTGCCTGTACCTCCGGTTGTAAATCCACAGTTATCATAATTACCTGTCACACCGGCTCCTGCCCCGAAAACGGCCTGCCTTACCTTATCCAGATGATCTTCGGGAACGAATGTCACAAGTTTAAGAAGTCTGTTTTTCAGAGGGACCAGCACTTCAATATCTTTAAGACCGATCTTTTCAGCCATTTTACGGCTGACACCGTTCCCGATCACATCAAGATTTGTATGTGCTGAATAAATTGCAATATCCTGCTTTACCGCCCTGAGGATGATCCGTTCGGAAGCTGTTTTTCCGGTCAGCCCGGCAAGGGGTTTAAAGATCACCGGGTGATGGGAAATAATAATGTCACACCCTGTACAGGTTGCTTCACTGATCACCTCTTCAGTCACATCCAGGGTAAGCAGGCCGGAACTGATCTCCATATCCGGATCCCCGTACTGAATACCCGAATTATCATAATTCTCCTGGAATGATAAGGGAATAGCATAATCCAGAAAATCGGTAAGTCCCCTTAATTTCATATCTCTTTCTTCTCTGTGTAACTCTGTGAATCCTCTGTGTATCTCTGTGAACCCTCTGTGTAACTCTCCCGTTTAAAGCGGGACAACTTGTGTAATAAGAATAATTTCAAGAACTTACACTGAGGTCCACAGAGGATACCCAGAGAGACACAGAGGTGTTATTAAATATTATCTCTCAGATCGATCAGCAGCTCCTTTATTTTCTGAAGGGAATTTGTGATCTCATATTTATATTCAGTCTCCTCCCACCGTCCGGTCAGTTTTTTCTTTGCACCCTGCATGGTCATTCCTTCCTCTTTCAGGAGCCGGTGGATGATCTTAAGGTTTTTTATATCATCCGGGGTGAACATCCTGTTACCCTTTTTGTTCTTCATTGGTTTAAGGACATCGAATTCATTTTCCCAGAACCTGACGGTAGATACCGGCACATTAAGCATTTCAGATACTTCGCCTATTGAATAATAGAGCTTCTCAATACTTTTCTCCTTATATGGCATCTTTGTTATTTATATGTAATTTCACCATTTTCAGAAATATCGATTACTGATTCAGGGAAATCCTGTTCTGTGAGCTCCCTTATTTTTCTTATCACCCTTTTATCGGGATCGACCTTTACACCTCCGAAATAAATCTGGCAAACGGGAATTATCGTACCGGACATGAATTTACCGCGGGTATCAACATTAAGCTTAATTACCGGAGCAATCCCGTTTGGTCCCGACAGGTTAAATTTCCCGTATGTACAGAAGTTCCCGAGGCTGTAAGCTATAAACCGATTTTTATACACTTCTATTGCCCTGGTTACATGGGGGCCGTGACCGAATACAACATCGGCTCCGGCGTCAATCATCCTGTGTGAAAAGTTATATACGTTACCCCGGCTTTCGCCGAATGACAGTTCTTCCTTGCGGGTTACATTCTGGTACTCAGCACCTTCTGCCCCTCCATGGAAAGAAACTATGACTATATCGCAGGTATCTGCAAGGAATTTTACGATGGATTCGGCTTCAGGAATATTTACAATACTTACAGTGCCGGCATTCGGAGCGAAGGCGCAGAATCCGTAAACCAACGATCCCCTTGTGAATATTGAGTAAGGTTTCTCGATCAGTCCGGCATAATCAATATTGAGGGAGTCGAGCAGCTGCATTGTTCTTTTCCGTGCAGGATAACCGAAATCCCCGAAATGGTTGTTGGCAATGCTCATGATATCGAATCCGGCCACAGAAAGTGCTCCGGCATACTTTTCAGGCATCCTGAACACATAGCAGATTGTCGTATCCCTGCATCTTTTCGACGGCTCACCCTCATTTAGAAAAGATCCCTCGAGGTTCCCGAAAGTAATATCTGATGCGGCAAGAGTATCGGCAAGAGTTCCCAGAAGGATTAACGGATTATCATGTCGTGGAAGAAGTCTTTTTGAGGGATAAGCAGTCCCGAACATTATATCACCAACACCTGTGATAGTTATTTTCTTTTCCTCAAGGAACATTGAAAAAGAAGGATGTCTGACAGGCACGTGCATATAATCGTGGACCTGGGAGAAGGCATTAAAACAAAAGCAGGTTATCAAAAAAGTATAAACTGCAATAAACCGGAGGTAGCGCTTCAGGGAAGAATTTGAATATGGATTAATCAAAGGACTGGCCGGTTTTAGAGGCTATTTCTATCATTCGTTCATATTCATCAGCGGAAAGATCGTTGAAATAGTAGTTAACCGGATCAACATTCACTCCGTTGAGTTTTATTTCATAATGAAGATGGGGGGCAATTGACAGGCCGGTATTACCTACATAACCGATCACATCTCCCCTTTCGACCTTCTGGCCGGAGCGTACATTGAAACTGTCGAGGTGAGCATAGATGGTAGAATAGCCGTAACCATGATTTATTATTATATGATTTCCAAGGCCTCTTTTTGATGAGTTGACTGTTTCTATCACACCGTTTCCGGTCGCATATATTTCAGTACCTGTGGGGGCAGTGAAATCCATTCCGGCATGGAATTTAATTATCTTATATATCGGGTGCACCCTGTTACCGAATCCTGAAGCAGTCCGTGTAAGATCCTTATTGCTTATGGGAAGAATTGCAGGTATTGCTCCCAGCATATCTTCTTTCCTTTCCGAGAGAGAGATCAGCTCATCGAAAGATTTTGACTGCATATAGATCTGTTTTCTGAGTCTGTCGAGCTTTTTGGTTGTTTCAACAACTATATCCGAGTTGGTGAATCCTTCAAGTTCCTTATACCTGTTCACGCCACCTACACCTCCTTCACGCAGTGTTGCCGGTATCGGTTCAGCTTCAAAGATAGTCCTGTAAAGATTATCATCAGTTTCCTGAAGCTGAACTATAACTTTTTCAAGATTACCCATATCTCTCTGCATGAGTTCATACTGAAGGGAGAGCTGGTCGATTTCCCTTAAAAGGGCTTTTTCCTTGGGTGAATCGAAAAAGACTGCAAAGACCAGGTAATAAATTACAGCAATCAGAAGAGATCCGATAAAGAATGCCAGACCTCTCAGCAAAAGCTCCTTTGCGCCAAGTCGAACCTTGTCGAAACTAAGGGACTCCGGATTGAATTTATATTTGGATTTCGGCATAACCACACAAAGATAATCAATAAATGAAAATACAAAACTGCATTTTTTTAACACATTTATGATTAGTATGTCAGCCTTCCGGCGAAGGATATCAGAATTTCCTGCTGGCTGTAAGCAGACTTATCATTTCGAAATATTCATCCGTGCTCAGGTCGTCGTTGAAAAAATACAGCGGATTCTGGTGTCGTCCGTAGAAATCGATCTGGTAATGAAGATGCGGACCGGATGAAATGCCAGAACTTCCTGTCAGACCAATAAGTTCGCCACGTTTTACTTCCTGTCCCTTACTGACCTTGATACCGCTGAGGTGTCCATAGGTGGTCTGATATCCGTAACCGTGGTCGATAACTACATAATTTCCGAATCCACCATTGTTCCATCCTGATTCTATTACTCTTCCGTTACCTGTTGCATACACTTCTGTCCCATAAGGGGCGCTGAAGTCCTGGCCGTGGTGCCATTGTGATGTACCGAGTACCGGATGTACCTCCCTGAACTTAAGTCCGTCGCCTCTTCTTATTGCGACTGATACCGGACATATAAGAGGAAGGTAGTTATACATTCTTGACCATTCGGATTCTTTTTCAACAATTTCTTTAAAGGATGTCTGTTGAACTTCAACCATATTCTTCATCTCTTCCAGTCTTGTCCTGGTTGACCTCATTAATGCCGATGTCGGGAATCCGCTGAGGTCCCTGAACCTGTCAACACCACCAAAACCCGGATTTCTGAACGATTCAGGTATGCTTTCCATCGCAAGGATCGGCCGGTACCTGACCTCATCCGACATCCTGAGATCACTAATCATTGCCATCGTAGTATTCAGCTCCTTGTTCACAATCGAATACCTGAACTTCAGATCAGAGATCTGCTGGGTCAGAATCTTTTCCTTGGGCGAGCCGAAAAAGTGCTGGAAAATTGCGGAATATATTAACGTGATAATAACAGTAACACCAAACCATAAAAGAACCTTTAACAGCTTCTTTTTCCAGGGAAGCCTTAATGGCTTATACTGCAAATCATTAAAATCAAGATAGTAATTCTTTTTAATCATACTCCACACTTATGGAATCGGAATATTTTATAGCCGAAGAGTTCAAATCTAATCAAATAATTTAATTTTACAAACCAATTTACGGGTATTATTTGAAAATGTTACACGGATACTTGAAAAAAAAATGAATTCACAGCAGCTGAGACAAATATTTTTTGATTTTTTCCGGTCAAAAGGGCATGAAATAGCAGATTCAGCGCCTATGGTAATCAAAAATGATCCTACCCTCATGTTCACAAACGCCGGGATGAATCAGTTTAAAGATATTTTTCTCGGCAATACCCGGCCTAAATACAAAAGGGTGGCAGATTCCCAGAAATGTCTGAGGGTTTCAGGCAAGCATAACGATCTTGAAGAAGTCGGCCATGACACCTATCACCATACAATGTTTGAGATGCTCGGGAACTGGTCATTCGGTGATTATTTCAAGAAGGAAGCCATTGAATGGGCATGGGAATTCCTTAACGGCAGGCTTGGAATCCCTCGTGACAGGATATATGCCACAATCTTCAGCGGCAGTCCGGAAGAAAATGTACCCCGTGATGATGAAGCTTACGTTTACTGGCAGAGATGTATCCCATCAGAATCCGGCAGGATACTTGAAGGATCAAAAAAAGACAATTTCTGGGAGATGGGTGAAACGGGACCCTGCGGTCCATGCTCGGAGATACATGTCGATATCCGCGACGACAAAGAAAGGGAAAAGGTTCCCGGCCATACCCTTGTAAATAAAGGCCACCCCCTTGTTATTGAGATATGGAACCTGGTTTTTATTCAGTATAACAGGAAGGCTGACGGTTCACTGGAGCTCCTGCCCGACAAACATGTTGATACAGGAATGGGATTCGAAAGACTTTGTATGGTTATCCAGGGAAAGAAATCCAATTATGATACCGATATCTTCCAGTCGATAATAAGTGAGATGGCTGCCATAACAGGAAAAAAATACGGGGAAAATGAGGAATGGGATACGGCTATGCGTGTTATAGCCGATCACCTTAGAGCAGTATCATTTTCTATAGCCGACGGTCAGCTCCCTTCAAACAACAAGGCCGGATATGTTATCCGCAGGATACTCCGCAGGGCTGTAAGGTATGCATATAATTACCTGGAGACAGAAGATCCGTTCATTTATAAACTGGTGCCGGTGCTTGCAACCGTTATGGGTGACCAGTATCCTGAGCTGAAGGCTTCGGAAGAACAGATATCAAAGATTATTCATGAAGAAGAGACCGCCTTCCTTAAGACCCTGGGAAAAGGTCTGAAAATGATAGGCAGAATGATCTCCGACCTGAAAAAGGAAAAAAAGAATATCCTTCCCGGCAGGATTGCTTTCGAACTTTATGATACATTCGGATTCCCTGTCGACCTCACAGAACTTATCCTGAGGGAGAACGGAATGTCACTTGACACTGCAGGTTTTGAGAATGAGATGAAAAATCAGAAAGAGCGTTCCCGCGAGGATGGAGCCATGGATACTGGCGACTGGCACAGGGTGAGAGAAGGAGATGATACTGTCTTCACAGGTTATGACAGGACGGTTGATGATATCCTTATCCTGAAATTTCGTATTGTGAAATCTAAAGGGAAGGAGATAATCCAGCTGGTCTTTGACAAAACCCCCTTTTATGCTGAATCGGGAGGCCAGACAGGTGATACAGGATTCATAAGCTCGGAAAATGAAAAGATAGATATCCTCGACACTGTCAAAGAGAATGAACTGATTATTCACATTGCAAAAAAGATCCCGTCACATCCTGAAAAAGCTTTTACAGCACATGTGGATACCACAAAAAGGATGATGGCAGCTAATAATCACACTGCTACCCATCTTCTTCATTATTCACTCCGGAAGGTGCTTGGTGATCATGTAGAACAGAAAGGATCGCTTGTCACACCCGACAGGCTCAGGTTCGATTTCAGTCACTTTGGCAGGATGACAAGGGAGGAGATACTAAAGGTTGAGGAGATCGCCAACCAGCTCGTAAGGAACAACCATACAAAACAGGTTACTGAAAATATACCTCTAAAGAAGGCTCTTTCGATGGGCGCCATGGCACTGTTCGGCGAAAAATACGGCGAGACAGTAAGGGTTGTACAGTTCGGTGATTCAGTGGAGCTTTGCGGCGGGACACATGTTGAGTCGACAGCTGCTATCGGACTTATCAAGATAGTATCCGAAGGAGCTATCGCTGCCGGTGTAAGAAGGATCGAAGCAGTAACCGGTCCACGGGCCGATGAATATATTAATGAAAAGCTTGCCGTCCTCGACGAGATAGCTGCAATGCTTAAAAGCCCGGGAAATATAAAGGAAGGTGTTGAAAAGCTCATCGCAGAGAATTCGGGTCTGCGTAAAACAATAGATAAATTCAAAATCCAGGCAGCCAGATCATCCCTGCAACAACTCACCGGGAAAGCCGTTAATATAAACGGGA
Organism: Bacteroidota bacterium; assembly: GCA_029564935.1. Lineage (GTDB taxonomy): Bacteria > Bacteroidota > Bacteroidia > Bacteroidales > VadinHA17 > LD21. The sequence goes on along the minus strand of JAKQPD010000091.1, from coordinate 22,866 downwards.
TCAGATTCGTTTCCGGACTGGTGGAGTCCGACTCGGCCGATACCCTTAAGGCAATTGCATCCGAGCTGAGGAAGGATCAGGGCGACACTGTTGCAGTGATCGGTGCCTCAATTGCCGGAAAAGCAAACATTGTTGTTATGGTAAGCGATAATCTCGCAAACGGAAAGAAGATAAATGCTGCCGGAATAATCAGGGAGATAGCCCCCGAGATCGACGGTGGCGGAGGCGGTCAGCCATTCCTCGCTACAGCAGGAGGAAAAAATCCGGGAGGTATTGAGAAGGCCATCAGAAAGGCTGAGGAATTTGTAAGGAAGCTTGCGGGGTAGAACGCCGGAAGACGGAAGACGGAAGACGGAAGCCGGAAGACGGAAGCCGGAAGACGGAAGACGGAAGACGGAAGACGGAAGAGTGAAGAATGAAGAATGAAGAAGTAAAAAGAAGTTGGTGAAGGAAAAGGTTAAGGCTGTGGTTAAGGCTGAGGTTGAGGTTTTTTGCCAACTGCCAACTGCCAACTGAGGTCGGGCACGGGTCAGAATTAAGTAGAAGATGAGGTTGAGGATTAAGTCGAGGTTAGGTTTATAATAAAGATGATGAAGGGTGTATTTTTTGGATTAATTATTTTGCTGGCTGTTTCCTGCACAACCGGATCGTGCTTCGAGGAGACCAATTCATACGTTAAAGCATCTTTTTATCTTTACTCCGGTAAGAAAATGACGGCACCCGACAGTCTTACACTTTATGGGATCAGCAGTGATTCTGTGAGGTATAAGAAAGCATCCCGGGTACAGCCGGCACTTATTCCTCTTAACGCTTCTGAGGATAACTGCAGCTTTGTAATGAGGATCAACGGTGTAAACGATACAATTTATTTCGGATATTCAACATTCGTTCACCTTATTTCAAAAGAATGCGGTTATACGTATTATCACAATCTCGATTCCGTAAATGCTACGCTTCATAATATTGATTCAATCCATATTGATCTGAGGAATGTTACGACACTCGATGGGACGAACATCTCTATATTTTACTGATCTGATCCTGTTACTTTTCCTTTTTACGGGAAGTGTGACTGCCCAGCAGAAGAAAAGCGAACAGGTTCAGGACACGGTTGAATTTCCCCTTAAGATAAGGGCAGGTGGTGATATTGTTGGTCCCGCAATATGGTTTGCCGGCAGGAATATTCTCAATGCCGAAGGATACATATCGGCAGATATAAATGAAAAAATTGCGCTGTTCGCAGGCGCCGGATATTCCGATTATAAATACTCCCAGTATAATTATGAATTTTTAAGCAATGGGCTTTATTTCAAAACCGGAGTTGATCTGAATATTCTGAAACCTGAAGTATCGGCAGGTAAGTACTGGGCAGGTATAGGGATCCGCTACGGGATCAGCAGGTTCACATCAGAGACACCATTTTTTAATCACGAGGATTATTGGGGAAGGATCAATTCATCGTTGGAACCAACCAGGAGATGGGGTCACTATATCGAATTATCCCCGGGGTTCAGGGCTGATCTGTTCAGCAATTTCAACATCGGGTGGTCGATAAACCTGAGGAAGCTTATTTACCCCGGAAGCAAAAAGGATTTACGGCCACTGTATATTCCGGGATACGGTTCCGGAGGAGAATCGGTAAGTGCCGGGGTAAGCTATTTCATATCCTTTAGTATCCCCTTTAAAAAGATAAGGGTTCCCATAAAGCCCGAAGAACCTGAAGAACCTCTGGATGAGGAAGAGCTGAATGAACAGGGGGTGAACACAAACAGCCAGAGCCTTAGGGGCAACCGGCCAGCTACCAGATTCAGATAATTTCAGAGCGACTGATGATCCGCATCCTTCCTGCTGAAAGCAAGAAGTCCCATGAAGGTGAGAAATCCGTTTAACAGTATCATCTCAAACCCGAACTTGTAACCATTGAACCACTCTTCTGAAAATCCGTTCAGAATAAGACAGATAACAGGCGAAAGAATGGCAATGAACGGAGTAGCACGATCATTGACTTTCCTCCTTGTGAACAATCCGAAGGTATAAAGTCCGAGAAGGGGACCATAAGTATAACCTGCAATTGTAAAGATCTTGTCGATGACCGCTTCATCATTCACAAGACTGAATATAAGTACACTTATGAAAAAGAGCGAGGCTATTGTAAGATGGACTATATACCTCCTTCGTGTCGCCTGTTTCTCTGTGAGATCTTTCCTTTTGTCGATACCGAGGAAGTCAATGCTTACTGATGTCGTAAGAGAGGTCAGAGCTCCGTCAGCACTCGGGAATGCTGCCGAAATGAGCCCTATCATAAAGACTATACCGGCAACAGGACTCATATATTTCAGAGCCACAGTGGGAAAAAGTTCATCCGACATTTCAACCTGTATACCTTTTCTCTGAGCATAAATAACAAGAAAAGCTCCAAGCATCAGGAAGAGGAAATTCACAAAAACAAGTATTCCGCTGAAAGTGAATATGTTCTTCTGGGCTTCCTTAATATTTCTGCAGCTGAGGTTTTTCTGCATCATCTCCTGATCGAGACCTGTCATAGTTATTGTAATGAAGATACCCGAGAAGAACTGCTTCAGAAAATACCTTTCATGATGCCAATCGGTAATGAACATCCTCGACATATCGCTTTCCCAGATATTTGCAATAAGCTTTCCTACAGGCTCATGAAGATCTTTACTTATATAGAATATCGAAAGTATGACCGCCAGAAGCATAAAGGTCGTCTGAAGTGTATCGGTCCATATTATTGTCCTTATCCCCCCCCTCAGCGTATAAAGGATGATCAGGATGATAAATACTAATGCATTGACCCAGAAGGGGATATTCCATGCATCAAATACAAACAACTGAAGTACATTTATTACCAGGAACATTCTGAGTGAAGCCCCGATGGTTCGGGAAAGTATGAAAAACCCTGCGCCTGTCTTATATGACCAGAAGCCGAACCGTCTTTCGAGATATGTATAGATTGAAGTAAGCTTCAGCCTGTAATACAATGGCATCAGTACAAGTGCGATTACGTAATAGCCGACAAGGTAACCGAAGATAACGACCATATAGCTGAACTGCGTTTCGGATACCCATCCGGGGACCGACATAAAAGTGACGCCCGACAATGATGCGCCGATCATCCCGTAAGCTACTACAAACCACGGAGAGGCCCTGTTCCCTATAAAAAACGACTGGCTGTCGGCTTTACGCGAAGTGATCCAGGTTACTGTGAACAGTAATATAGTATATGCCAGGAATATTCCTAAAATCAGGTAGGGTGACATCTCAAAATTTTTTAATCTGCAAGAATACTAAAAAGAACGGATGTTCGAAAATATCAGGTGTAAATAAATGAATTACTTTTGCTTAAAATCCGGATTATGAGTTTTACCGAATTTCCTTCCAGGCTGCTCGAAGAAGCTGTAAATGAATTTGCTTCACTGCCCGGCATAGGCCGGAAGACGGCTTTCAGACTGGTGATGAATTTATTGCGCAGGAATCCTGCAGAGGTCGAAAGGTTTGGGGAGAGCATTCTCAGGCTCCGCTCCGGTATATGCTACTGCAAAGTATGTAATAATATTTCCGACACCGAGATATGCAATATCTGCGGTGATCCGAAAAGAGACAAATCGATAGTATGTGTAGTCGAGAACATACAGGATGTAATGGCGATCGAGAATACAAGGCAGTACAAAGGTCTTTACCATGTCCTTGGAGGAATAATCTCACCTGTTGACGGGATAGGGCCGGCAGACCTGAAGATTGATTCCCTCGAGGAAAAAGTAAAGGAAGGCGGTATCAGCGAGATCATTCTTGCCCTCAGTACTACTATGGAAGGGGATACTACAAACTTCTACCTGTATAAGAGACTGAGTAAATACAATACGTTCATCACAACCCTGGCCAGAGGCGTTGCTATCGGTGACGAACTGGAGTATACCGACGAAATAACACTCGGAAGGGCCCTTAATAACAGAAACCCTTACCAGCAGTAATAACCGGTTATTTGCCCTTAGTGCTCTTTGTGTAAACCTTTGTGCTCTTTGTGGTTAAATAACCATAAAACAAGTAATTTGTTGTTTAGTTTTATACCGGTATGGATCTTTCTGTAATTATTGTCAGCTATAATGTCAGATACTTTCTCGACCTGTGCCTCTCATCAGTCAGAAAAGCTGCCGAAGGGATAAACTGTGAGATCTTCGTTATTGATAATAATTCAACCGACGGATCCTGTTTGATGGTATCCACAGGCTATCCGGAGGTTAAGCTTATTGCAAACACCGATAACAAAGGCTTTGCTGCTGCAAACAACCAGGCAATAAAACAAGCTTCAGGGAAATATCTGCTTCTCCTTAATCCCGACACCTTCATAGGGGAAGATACATTAAGGAAATGCATCACGTTCATGGACAGCCATGCAGATGCAGGCGCCACGGGAGTCATGATGATAAACGGCAGAGGAAAATTCCTTCCCGAATCGAAACGAGGTCTTCCTGATCCCGCAACTGCATTTTACAGGATATCGGGATTAACATATCTCTTCCCGCGCTCCGCCAGGTTCAACCGTTATTATCTGGGGAATCTCGACAAAACTGAAATACACTCTGTCGATATAATTTCCGGTGCGTTTATGTTCCTGCGAAGGGAAGCCGTGCATAAAACAGGCCTCCCCGATGAAAGCTTCTTCATGTATGGCGAGGATATCGATTACAGCTACAGGATACTGAAGGAAGGATATAAAAACTATTATTATCCCGGAGTAAAGATCCTTCATTTCAAGGGGGAAAGCACAAAGAAAGAGAATATTGATTTTGTTGTCAATTTCTATAAGGCAATGCTGATCTTCGTCAGAAAGCATTTTAATGACGGTAACTTTAAACGTATATCTTTTGCCATCCATATCGCTGTCTTTTTCCGCGCAGGATTATCAGTGATGCACAGGTTTTTAGATAAAATTTTCAAACTACTTCTCACAGGCTTTACCTCGGTATTACACCCCCTCAAAGGCCATGAACGGACTGTAAGAACAGTCATTGTTTCGGATACTGAGGGTTACGGAAAGGTTAAGGAAATTCTGATTTCAGCCGGTATTCCGTCTGAAACCTTACGGATCAGCACAGTAAGGAATGATCCGGATAAAAATATTGCAGGAACTATTTATAATTTAAATGAGATCCTGAAGGGAAACAGGATCGGTCAGGTCATCTTTACTTCAGGCAGAATGAACGCTTCCGGGATAATAGATTCCATAAACAGTATTTCGGATCGGAAGGTTACCATTAGGATAGCATCTGCCGGTGAGAAATTCATTATCAGCAGCGGATCTGTAACTAAAAAAAGAACTCAAAGTATTTAAAGAGCATAAGCTGTCTGCATCCTGAAAAATGTTTGATAATAACTCCGAACAATTTTTTGTTCAGTATGTTATCCTGTTACAAAAACAAAAACAAATTGATCTATGGCAACTGTGAATATCTTACTTCCTGCAATGGGCGAGGGCGTAATAGAAGCAACAATAATCAAATGGCTTGTCAATGAAGGATCTTCAGTCAGGGAAGATGATCCCATTGTAGAAGTTGCCACCGACAAGGTCGATTCGGAGATCCCTGCACCGGCCGACGGAAAAATCGTCTCAATAGTTGCACGGGAAGGATCAATAATAAAAGTTGGCGAGGTTATAGCTGTTATAGAGCATAACATTGTCAGATCCCCGGATGAACCGGTAAAGATCGAAAAGGAGGTTGAGAGGATAAGGGAAACGATCTCTGCGGAAAAATCGGCAAAAAAGGAAACTGAAACCATATCCCGTGAGCTCAGGAGCCGGACGCCGGGAGGAAAGTTCCTTTCACCCCTTGTAAGAAGTATCGCTTCAACGGAAAATATCAGTTATTCCGATCTTGATAAGATTGACGGAACCGGTATGGACGGCCGCATTACAAAAGACGATATATTCAGGTTCATCGGATCGGGGAATAAGAGACCGGAAGAACCAACCCCGCCCGTGGAAGCAGCTGATGTAAACCCTCAGGTAAAGGCGGCTGGAATTATTGCTGAAAGAGGTGACGAGATAATTGAGATGGACAGGGTGCGGAAGCTGATCGCCGATCATATGGTACTTTCCAAAAAAACATCCCCTCATGTAACATCATTTATAGATGCCGATGTCACAAAGGTTGTCAGCTGGAGAAATTCAGTAAAGGACAGGTTCCTTGCCACGGAAGGATACAAGCTCACCCTCACCCCGATATTTGCTGATGCTGCTGCAAGAGCCTTATCGGAATTCCCGATGATAAATATCTCGGTGGATGGCAATAAAATCATAATGAAAAAGAATATTAACATCGGCATAGCCACAGCTCTTCCCGACGGAAACCTCATCGTTCCCGTAATAAAGAATGCTGATGAGAAGAACCTTAACGGACTTGCCAGAACTGTCAGCGACCTCGCGGAACGTGCAAGGAAAAACAAGCTGAAACCTGATGAGATCACCGGGGGAACATTCACAATAACGAATTTCGGTACCTTCGATAATATTGCCGGAACGCCTATTATCAATCAGCCGCAGGTAGCGATCCTCGGGACAGGTGCAGTAAGGAAGAAACCTGCTGTGATCGAAACGCCGGACGGTGATGTGATAGCCATACGTCAGATAATGATCTTATCGCTGAGCTATGATCACAGGGTGATCGACGGAGCCCTTGCGGGGAAATTCCTTAAAAGGATCAAATCAATACTTGAAAACTATTCCCCCGATATAGTTCTGCCCTGATCCGTATAATTCAGGATTTCAGGCCTGCGGGACATATAAATATCTGTTGACAAGATATTAACAACGGTTGATAAAAAGGACGGCCTTCTATCGTCCTTTTTTACTATATTGCGGTTTAAACTGATTGGCTGTAATACATTTGACAATAAACAATCTGCAAACAGGTTAACGCCGTAATCCGGCTAATAATTAAATAGTTATCAGGTTTTATTATACCAATTTAAATCTTTGATATGATTAAAAAGGTTATACTGATTACATCATTCCTGATTTTGGTGATCAATACTGATATTTTTCCCCAGTCGAGAGCAGAGAACAAGATGAACTTCCATGATGCAGAAAGCTGGATACTCTTCGAAGATTACAGGGAAGCTTTACCGCTTTATCAGGATCTGATCAGCATTTACCCCGGCAATTCCAACTTCAAATACAGGATAGGCCAGTGTTATCTGAACATTCCGGGCGAAAAGGAAAAGGCGATCAGCTATCTCGAAGATGCTGTAAAAAACATCAATCCGGAGTACAGGGAAGGAAGTTTCAGGGAAACGGGAGCTCCTTATGATGCACTCTATTACCTGGCAAATGCCTACAGAATAGATAACCAGCTCGATAAAGCTGTTTCAACATATAAGCTCTTCATGGAAAAGCTGGATCCTGAAGTATATGATACATCCGTAGTGGCTTTCCAGATACAGTCCTGCATCAATGCAAAGGACCTTATGTCCTCACCGGTCTATATCAGGGAAGATAACCTCGGAAGCAATATTAACGGAAGTGCATCGGAATATAATCCGGTTGTTTCAGATGATGAAACCATGATGGTGTTTTCAAAAAGCCTTCCATTCTACGATGCTATCCTGTATTCAACAAAGGTTAACGGAGTGTGGACCGAACCGCGCAACATGAATGAAATCCTCAGGATTGACAGGAATATTTACCCGGTGTCGCTTTCAGGCGACGGGAAGATCCTTTATCTTTATAACTCCGAGAACTATGACGGGAATATATTTACAACCACATACAGCAACGGGACCTGGAGCCCGGTTACAAAGCTGAATGATAATATAAACACTAAATACTGGGAATCTCATGCTGTAATATCTCACGATAACAGGAAGCTTTATTTTACAAGTAACAGGAAGGGGTCCCTGGGTGGTCTCGATATTTATGTCTCACGCAGGGACAGTACAGGTGACTGGGGTCCGGCTGTCAATCTGGGACCTTCAATAAACACCGTATACAATGAGGAAACGCCCTTTCTGAGCAGGGATGACCGCACACTATTTTTCAGCTCCAGGGGGCATCTTAATATGGGAGGACATGATGTTTTTTATTCGACAATGCTTGACAATGGCGAATGGTCAAAACCTCTCAATGCCGGTTATCCTCTCAACTCAACGGACGACGACGTTTTCTTTATGCCTCTTAACCAGGGTTATGAAGGATATTTTTCAAAATTCAGCCCTTCCGGTTTCGGCGGAGAGGATATTTACAGGCTGGAGATATTTTCAAATCTCCACCCCCGGAAATTCATCGTAAATGGAATCGTAAAAGTTGCCGACCTGAATCTGACAACTGATGACAGGATCAGGATCAGCTCGGTGAATAAAAAGAAGCCGGGCGAGACATCCGAAGTTTATGCTGATCCAAAGACCGGAGAATATGAACTTCTGGTTACTCATGGTGATCATACAATAATTTATGAGTCCGACGGTATCGAAAGGTACAGAAGGGATGTTCATCTTCCCCTTACAAGCAAGGCAGATTCGTTCATAATACCACCCACCGTTCTTCCAAAAACTGATTTTACCGCACACCTCGATGCCGGAGAGGAAAAAAATTTCCTCTCCTACGGAAGGGATACGCTTATTATCCCGCTGAGCGTTGAACCAAAGTCGGTACTGACGGTTGAACAATGGGCTGGAGATTCCCTGCTTTCTACAGAACAGTTCAATATTTCAGATACAACTTTTAACTACAGGGTTGCACCATTTCAGGGAGACAGAAGAATAAAATTCAGTCTTAGGGACAGGTACAATAATACTTCTGCGGAAGAGGTCACTGTTTCACGGGGAAAAGTAAGAATGAGGCCGTTGATTGTCAGACCTGAGCGTCCTGAAGTTATAGCAGAGAAGAGGGCTGAAGCGATATCCGAACTTGAGAAAGCGACAAAGGATGAAAGTGCGGAGAAAGTTAAGCCTGCCGAAGATCAACAAACTCAGGAAATCCTGCAGGACGAAGCGGAAGGGAAGAGATACAGTTTATGGTATCTGTGGCTGATAGCAGGAGCCGGACTGTTATTCATCTTTATTATTCTGTTCAGGAGAAAAAAGAAAGATAAGGAGAAGGAGTAAGTTATTAAGAAAGCCTGACAACACAATGCGTTAAAATGAGACCTGAATTGTTATTTTTAGGCATTTTGTTTAAATTTGTTACAAAAACCAGTAGTTATGCGCCTTAGAATATCAATTGTATTCATTTTGATTTTCTTTTCATTTCCCCTTATCTCCCAGGAAATAAGCTCACTTCAGGATACTTTCATCGAAGCGGAATATTTCTTCATGAGCGAGGATTATCAGGATGCTCTTCCCTTCTACCTTGAGATTTTTGATAAGATGCCTGACAATTCAAATGTTGCTTACCGTATCGGGGCATGTTACCTGAACATTACAGGTAAGAAAAATCTGGCGGTAGAATACCTTAAGGCAGCATCTGAAAATCTGTCTGCAAAACCTGAAGAAGGGACTGTCAGCGAACTTTCAGCTCCATATGATGCATTATATGAACTGGGCTGTGCTTATCTTGTCAATTACCAGTTCGATAAGGCAAAGGATGCCTTTACAAGGTTTTCCGGAACGCTTCTTGAAGACGACCATGAGAACCGGGCAATAGTTGAACAACAGATCAGATCGTGCGATACAGCTAAAGAAATGATATCAAAACCTGTATCATATTCCGAAGAAAACATGGGACTGATTTTCAACGACGATAAGGCTAATTTCAATCCTGTTATCTCTGCTGACGGCAAAACATTTGCATTCATGGTATCCCTGAAATTCTATGATGCCGTAATGCTTTCAAGGCTTGTAAACGGAAAATGGACACCGCCTGTAAATATAACACCCGAACTCATGTCGGACGGCGATATGTACATCTCATGCCTGTCAGATGAAGGAAAATTACTTGTGCTTTCACGCGATGATAACTTCAACAGCGACATATATTACAGCACATTTGACGGGAATGCATGGGGCGCCTGCAGAAAAATGAACAGAAATATAAATACAAAATACTGGGAATCACATGGATTTATCTCCGAAGACGGGGAAAGGATTATTTTCGCCTCCGACCGTCCCGGAGGATACGGCGGACTTGATCTATATATCTCCAGGAAAACAGGTGGAGACTGGGGACCTGCCGTTAATCTCGGACCTGAAATAAATACACCCCTTAATGAGGACCGCCCCTTCCTCATCAACAACGGGAAAACTTTGTTTTTCAGCTCCCAGGGTCATGTTACAATGGGCGGCTATGATCTGTTCAGATCGGAACTTCAGTCAAACAACATCTGGAGCAAGCCGGCTAACCTCGGTTATCCGCTTAATACTCCCGATGACAATATTTTCTTTATGCCGGCAGCAAACGGGAAATCAGGTTATTATTCGATCTATAAGGAAGCTGAAGGACAGGGAAACTATGATATTTATAAAATAACTTTTAAATAAAATAGCACAGGAATCTGCAGGATCACAATTTAATAAACACTACATTTGTTATTATGGACAATTTCAGAGAGATACTAAAGATTCAGCTGTTGGCTCTGATTTTTTCTCCTTTGCCCGTCTGGTCTCAATCGGCAAAAGAAATGAAGGAAATCTACAAGCAGGCTGAAGCTAACTATCTGTACGAGGAATACGACCTGGCCAACCAGCTTTATATCCTCCTTGAAGATCCGGAAAATCTGAATCTGAAATATAAAATAGGAACATGTTACCTTAATATTCCTGATGAAAAGGAAAAGGCAATACCCTATCTTGAAGAAGCTGTAAAAAATGCCAGTTACAGTTCGAAGACCAAATCCCTCAAAGAAAAGAGAGCGCCGCTTGATGCCTGGTTCTACCTTGCCAAAGCTTATATGATAAATAATGAACTTGAAAAAGGTCTTACAACATTAAGGAATTTCAAATCTCTTGCTCTTGAAACAGAGGGAAAAGGCGGTATGCGTAACCTCGACTTTGTTGATCAACAGATCAGGGCCTGTGAAAATGCCATAAAGCTTGCAGGAAATCCGGTAGCCATAAGCAAACGTATGCTTGGCGGTGATTTCAGCCAGGGATCGATGAATGAAAATCCGGCGGTAAGCTTCGACGGGAACACAATAGCTTATACAGAACGCAGAGGTCTTGTAAACGTTATCTACTTTTCAAAGAAGATCAGGGGACGATGGCAGCCTCCTGTCGAAATAACCTCCCAGCTCGCCGCTGGTGAAGATTGTTCAACAAGTGCATTAAATTCCGACGGGACCGAGCTCTTCCTTTACAAGAACGATAATTTCGACGGGAATATATACAGCTCGAAATATGTAAATGAAAGCTGGACCCCGATTGAAAAGCTGAACAAAAATATCAATACGAAATACTATGAATCCCATGCTGCCATCTCAGCTGATGGCAGAAAGCTGTATTTTACAAGTAACAGGGAAGGAGGTCAGGGCGGACTCGATATTTACGTTTCGGAGATTGATGCTACGGGAGACTGGGGTATCCCCGTAAATCTTGGTTCCTCTGTGAATACCTCCTACAATGAGGATAATCCCTTTATTACCCGGAATGATTCACTTCTTTATTTCTGTTCCGAAGGTCATAATTCGATAGGCGGATTTGATAATTACCGATGCCTTCTGCAGAGTAGCGGATGGGGAACACCTGAAAACCTGGGATCTCCGATAAACACGACTGACGATGATAAATTCTTTCAGCCGGTGAATAACGGTATGAATGCCTATTATTCAATGAAAACTGAATACAAGAAACGAGATATCTTTTATCTGGGTATTGGTGGGCCGGATGTTAACCAGATCTATGAGATTACAGGAAATCTGAAGCTTAATGATACTGTACTTACCGCTGATAAAAATTACTATATTGTCGTTCTTAACAAGGAATCGGGAGAAACACTTTACAGGACAACTCCCGACAAAAAATCAGGTGTATATAGCCTGACAGTTGCCCCCGGAGATTTCAGGATAATCTACTCGGGCGACGGATATCTTCCTGCAACAACCGACACTACTATATTAAGCGACAGCCCCGACCTGGTTATAACCCTTGGTGATGTAACCCTGGTCCGTGACTCTTCGCTCCTTCAACGGGAATATGAAAGGATAAACCTGGCAGGTATACCTTCTGTTGCTTCAGTCGACTCCAGTATGCTGATCCGTAACCTGAACGTACTGAATATAACTGATGCTGCAGATGAACCTGGCGTATTGTATTACACTGTTCAGGTTATGGCACTTTATAATCCTGTTGATGTAAGTTATTTCCGGTATATTGCCGATATTAAGGTAATGTATAACGAGAAAGACAAATTTTACAGGTATACGACCGGACAGTTCAGAACCAAGGATGAAGCCAAAGCATGGAGGCTGGAACTCTTAAAAAGAGGGTATCCCAATGAGATATTCATCAAAAAAGTATTACAATAATGAAAAATTCAACAAAAAGAATTTCAGCTGTTTTCCTGCTTGTCAGCCTTTTAAGTCCGCTGAGATCGCAGGAAACAACCATCAGGGATTTCAACAAATCTGTTCAGAATGCTGATGTGGTCTTCTATTATGACAATGATTTTGAAAAAGCCGCATCATTATATGAGCCGATACTGAAAGCTTTTCCTGATAACACAAACATCCAGGCCAAGCTGGGTATCTGCTATCTGAAGCTGGACGGTAAGAAAGCAGAAGCTCTGAAACTTCTTGAATCTGCATCAAAGAATATTGCCGCAGATAAAAAGGAATATACCGAGACCGGGCAGAAAGCTCCGGTAGACACTTACAGGTATCTTGCTGAAGCTTATCATCTGAATGACGATCCCGCTAAAGCGCTTACGATCTTCTCCGATCTGAAAAGCAAACTCGGAACAAGTGAAGAAGATGTTGAAATGGCTGAATATTATGACCTCCAGATAAGGGATTGCAGATATGCCATCGAAGCAAAGAAAAAACCCGTAAGAGTAATACCCGAGCTTTTCACAACATGGATGAGAGATTATCCTGGTTCAATGAATCCTGTCGTCTCAAAAAATGATTCAGTCTTCCTGTTCACCCGGAGAGTTGACGGGAAAAACAGGATAATGTGTTCATATAAGAACGGTAAATGGGAAGAACCGGTTGATATTACACAACAACTGGGAGGTCTTGACAGGCTTTATACCAACTCTGTGACCGGTAACGGCCGGCTTCTGGTACTTTATATTAATGATGGCGACGACGGAAATCTTTATTTCAGTGAAAGGAACGGAGCCACCTGGGGCAAAATAAGGAATTTCGGGAAACCCGTCAACACAATATACTGGGAATCACATGGTTTTATTACACCCGATGGCAATAAATTATATATATCAAGCAATCGTCCGGGTACTTTCGGAAAACTCGACATATGGGTATCCGAAAAAACACCGGCAGGAGCATGGGGTGAACCGGTCAACCTGGGTGAAGTGATAAATACTCCATGGGATGAGGATGCACCCTTCTTTGATACAGACAATAATGCCCTTCTTTTCAGCTCGGTGGGTCATATGAGCATGGGAAAATATGATCTCTTCCGTTCCACTATCAACAGATATGGCAACTGGGATCAGCCTGTGGGAATGCCGTTTGCGTTCAATACGACAGCTGAGAATATTTTCTTCCACCTTAATAATAATGCCCCCGGGTTCATAACAAGCCTTTATGATGAAAAAACCGGCGAAAGGAATATCTATGCTGTGGTAGGTATCGATCCTGCCGATGAGATTACCCGGACAGAAGGTGTCATAAAGCTCGGAGATGGTATGAATGTTATACCATCACAGGCTCAGATGGTACTGCGTGAACTTAAGAAAGGAACCATCATTCAGAACATACCTGTAAATAATGACGGATCGTTCAATTTTGACCTGAAACCGGGGGATTATCATCTTATCGTAAGTCATACAGGGTACCGAACCGATACTACCAACCTTAGTCTGCCTCTTTACTTCCTGAGTCAGTATATGAAGATCAATCCCACCTTGATACCTGAAAAGGCAGTGACCGGTGAATTCCTTGTCGTCAGGAATATACTTTTTGCCTTCGACAGTCATGCACTTTCAAGTGAAGCGAAAGAGAGCCTGGAAACTCTGAAGACAATACTTACAAATTATCCCGGTCTGAAAGTGGAGGTAGCAGGTTATACGGATGCACTCGGAAGCATAATTTATAATAAAAAGCTTGCAGATAAAAGAGCTCAGTCGGTTATTGACTATGTGACTGCATCGGGTATCCCGGCAGGCAGGTTTGTAAAGAAAGCGTTCGGAGAATCAAATTTTGCAGCTGTCAACACAAACCGTAACGGTAGCGATAATCCTGAAGGAAGAAAATACAACAGAAGAGCTACCTTCGGAGTTATCGAGCCGGCTACAGGAGTTGTAATAAGGCTTGATACTGAAACACCCGAAGAGCTTGTCAACCCGTCAACAAACAAATACTCAATTGTCCTTACAAAGTCACCTGCAAAACTGGGTGCCGGGCATTTCGGCAATCTTGACCTCAGCGATAAGCTGGTCGTCAGGACAACCGAGGATAGCACGGGTACTACATATATTATAGGTATATTCTATGATAAGGCAGATGCCGAAAAGTATCTCAATTATGTCAAAGGGAAAGGATTTGCCGATGCATATATAACTGAAGCCGATTAACAGAGCCTGAAAAGGGTTGTAGTAATATTATCTGATGAAATATCGTGAGATACGGCTGCGGGCTATTGAGCCTGAAGATCTGGAATTACTTTACAGCTGGGAGAATAACAACTCCTGGTGGATCATCAGCAATACTATTGCCCCGTTTTCAAGATATACCCTTAAGAGATACATCAGAAACTCCCATAAGAATATCTATGAAACGGGGCAGCTGAGGCTCATGATCGAACTTATAAAAGAAAAGCAGACAATCGGAACTATCGATATTTTTGACTTTGATCACTTTCATAAGAGGGCAGGTATCGGGATCCTGATAGCCGTTGAAGAACAAAGACGAAAAGGATATGCCACTATGGCCCTGAAATGTCTCTCTGACTATTGTTTCAGGACACTTCAGCTTCATCAGTTATGGTGCAATATCCTGGCTAATAACAGGGAAAGCATCGAGCTGTTCACAAAGCAGGGCTTTGTTCAGATCGGTATAAAGAAGGACTGGGTAAAGACTGTTGACGGCTACCTGGATGAATATATGTTCCAGATGTTAAATCCTGTTTAACCGCAAAGAACGCAAAGGACACGCAAAGAACGCAAAGGGTTATTGTGCTATAAATATTTTGCGCACTTTGCGGAATCTTAGCGCACTTTGCGGTAAAAAAATTTTCTGCAGTTCCGGATTATTCCAATCCCGATGCCAGTAACCCGCAAGCTGCTGAAATATCAGCCCCCCGTGATTTTCTGACAGATGCAGAAATTCCTGCCACCACCAGGTTATGTTTGAAGAACTGAAGCCTTTCCTCCGAAGATGCAATTCTTTCGTCCCCGGGGATGGCATGGAACGGGAGAAGGTTAATCCTTATCTGAGTTCCCCTTGTAATCTTTATCAGCTCTTCAAGATGCCGGTCAGTATCATTTATGCCGCGTATCATCACATATGCCATTGTCATCCTCCGTTTCTTTTTAAGCGGAAAGTGTGACAACATATTTATTATTTCCTTTACAGGATAAGCCTTTTCCGCAGGGATGACTTTAATACGTTCATCAGGAAAAGGAGAATACAGGCTAAGTGCCAGATTACAATCCGATCTCTCAAGGAAGTTCATTATTGCAGGTGTTATCCCGACTGAGGAAACTGTAATATTTGCAGGACTTATTGCCAGACCCCATTCAGCTGTCAGTATCCTGCATGCCTTCAATACATTGCCGGGATTGTCCATAGGTTCTCCCATCCCCATGAAGACAACATGAGTGATCTTTCCGTTTTTCTGCAGACTGATAACCTGATTGACTATCTCACCTGCCGTAAGATTACCATGAAATCCATACCTGCCTGTGACACAGAACGGACATCCCATCCTGCAACCCGATTGTGTCGAAACACACACGGTTTTCCGTTTTTCATCCGGGATAAAAACCGATTCAAATTTCTTTCCTTCAGGTGATTCAAATAAATATTTTACTGTTCCGTCAGCTGATCTTTCTTCTCTTACCGGTAAATACATTCCGGCTTCTGAGACCTCCGAAAGATAACTTTTCAGCCTCTGCGGTATCCTTGTGCTCTTTTCAAGTGCTGCAATCCCCTTTTTATACAGGAGGCCGGCAACAATGACTGCCTGCGCATGTGTAAAGCCTCCTGCCCTTATCAGGTCAGCAATTTCATCAGCATCCAGACCGCAGAGAAATATGTTCTCCATTTATAAAAAGTTAATACAAATTTAATCTGTTAATTAAATTTTTCTTTGTGTACCTTAGTGACTTTATGCCTTCTTGGTTGAAAAAAATGCCACGTAGACACTAAGACACTAAGGATCACTAAGTTTTAATAAATTCTTATCCTAATGAACCGTATAATTATTTTCCTGATAATCCCATTCATGCTTTCATCATGTGGTGGAAGGACAAAAAGTGAAAATCAAAAATCAAATGATATGACAACAGACATAACAAGCCAATATGGCTATAACCGTGACTTTCTGAAAAAGCATGTCGGTATTATTGAGCTTAAGAAGAACAATTCTGCCATTGTGCTCATCCCGGGCTGGCAGGGCAGGGTAATGACAAGCACATCAGAAGGTGAAAATGGTTTCAGCTTCGGATGGATAAACCATGAACTTGTTTCTTCAGGAGTCATTCAGCCTCATTTCAACGCATTCGGAGGTGAAGAGAGGCTATGGCTGGGTCCCGAGGGCGGACAATTCTCCGTTTACTTTAAGAAGGGAGACGATTTTGTATATGATAACTGGCAGGTACCGTCATTTCTTGATACTGATCCGTTTGAAATAATAAATCAGACTGATACTTCAGCTCTTTTTGCTTGTGACGTTGAGACTGTCAATTACAGCGGCACACCTTTGAAATTCAGGCTAGAAAGAGAGGTTGTTCTCCTGACAGGGGAATCAATAAGAAAACAGACCGGAATCAATCCTGACGGGATTAACATAGTTGCCTACAGGTCGGATAACAGTATTACCAATAAAGGAACAAACGAATGGTTACGCGAGACAGGGCAATTATCATTATGGATGCTGGGGATGTTTATTCCTTCTCCGTCGGTTGTGGTGGTCATCCCCTTCAATCCGGGCGATGAAAAGGTTATGGGCCCCCCCGTTAATGATAATTATTTCGGTAAGATAGCTGCCGACAGGCTGAAAGTTGATGGAGAACATATTTTTTTCAGGTGTGACGGGAAAAGCCGCGGGAAGATCGGCCTGCCTCCTCTCCGATCGAAAGGTATTATGGGAAGTTTTGACTCAGCAAACAATATACTCACATTACTTATCTGCAGTCAGCCTCAGGGTGTAACCGGTTATGTCAATTCCGCATGGCAGCTCCAGGAAGATCCTTTCTCGGGTGATGCGCTTAACTCCTACAATGACGGACCACTTGAAGATGGTTCTCAGATGGGGCCCTTCTACGAACTGGAAGCCTCCTCCCCTGCCGCTGCACTGAAGCCGGGGGAAAAGCTGTCGCATGTACAGTATACTGTTCATATAACAGGCGACAGGAGTCTTCTGGATAAAGTATCAGCCAAGATGTTAGGAGTATCGGTCCTGGAGATAGAAAATGCATTCAGGTAATATTTAATACGTCCTCCTAAAGAGTTTCGGGGAAAATAGTTTCCCCTCCTTTTTTCAAGGAGGGGAAACTTATCTGGTTATATACCAGATATTTAAAGTAGTTTCCCTTATTACAATATTCCTTAAGTTGACGGCTATGACCTGCCCCAGGGGGGATTTTATGGCATTACATTAATCCGCGGTTCTTAAGTAACGGTTCTATCCCTGGTTCCCGGCCACGGAAGTTGATATACATCTGCATAGCATCCATGTTCCCGTTCTTTTCGAGAATATTTTTCCGGTAGGAGCTGGCAGTAGCTTTATCGAAAATACCCTTCTCCTTAAATGCATCAAACGCATCGTTATCAAGAACCGCCGCCCAGGTATAGCTGTAGTACCCGGCATCATATTCTGACATGATATGCAAAAAATAGGTACTCCTGTACCGTGAAACGATCTCAGGAAGAAGTCCGATCTTATTAAAATATTCCTTCTCAAAATTCTGAATATCAATATTAACCGGCGCTTCCAGTGTATGGTAAGCCATATCGAGAAGTGATGCTGCAAGGATCTCTACATTCGAGAAGCCCTGATTGAAAAATCCGCTCTTATTGATCTTCTCCACCAGTGAGGCAGGTATGACCTCTCCTGTCTGGTAGTGTTTTGCATAAAAGCTGAGAACTTCGGGTTCTGTTACCCAGTGCTCCATTATCTGTGACGGAAGCTCCACAAAATCCCATGCCTGGTAAATTGTATTATATCTGCTTTTATTCATCATGAAGTCCAGAGCATGGCCAAATTCGTGGAATATTGTACTTACGTCATCCAGAGTTAAAAGAGAAGGTGTATCTCCGGCAGGACGGCTGAAATTGCAGTTTACCACCACAATCGGGGGAACGATGCTGCCCTTTTCAATATGGTGGCTCTGGTATGTGACACACCAGGCGCCCTGTCTTTTGCTTTCACGTGCATAAAAATCCATAAATAATACACCAAGGTGAGATCCGTCCTCTTCGGTCACCTCATAGGATAATGCATCCGGGTGAGGCAAAGGAATATCTGTCCGCTGAATGAATTTAACTCCGAAAAGTCTGTTTGCCAGTTCAAAAACACCATCGCGTACATTTTCCAGCCGGAAATACGGAAGCAATTCATTATCGTCAAGGTCATATTTCTCCTTTCTCAGTTTTTCAGCATAATACCACCAGTCGGAAGCTTCAAGCTTAAACCTCCCGCCTTCCCTGTTGATGATGGTCTGCATCTCCTTTATTTCATTCTTTGCAACCGGAATGGCCTTTTCCCAGAGACTGTTAAGGAGATTGAACACGTTTTCGGGATTTTTAGCCATGCGCGGTTCAAGGACTATATGGGAATGGGTTTTATATCCCAGTAGTTTTGCCCGTTCTGCCCTCAGCGCTATAATTTGTGCCAGTATCTTATTATTATCATATTCATTACCGTTATTTCCCCGGTTACAGTAAGCGCTGAACAGCTTCCTGCGAAGATCCCTGTCGGGAGAATACTGGATAAACGGGAATACGCTCGGCCGCTGGGTTGTGAATGCATATTTTCCATCCTGTCCTGCATCCTTTGCAGTCTGTGCAGCTGAAGCAACAAGAGATTCCGGTAATCCAGCCACATCTTTCTGCCCGACAAACATTTTATAATCATTCGTTTCGGCCAGTACATTCTGACTGAATTTAACACATTGAAGTGATATTTCCTGGTTTATCTTTTTCAGCTTTTCCTGGTCGTCCGGAGAAAGATTTGCACCGAACCGTACAAATTCCTTATAGAGATTTTCCAGAAGAAATTCCTGATCGGGATCAAGTTTAAACTTCTCCTTGTTTTCATATACCGACTTTATCCTTTTAAAAAGAGCCGGATTAAGTCTTATCTCATCTTTGAAGCCTGCAAGCTTCGGAGTAATATCCACCTCAATTTTCTGTAGCGAATCGTTTGTATTTGAGCCGCACAGTTCTGTAAATACAGCTGTGACATCCCTGAGGAGCTTGCCCATATTATCATAAGCCTCAATTGTATTCTCAAATGTAGGCTCCTTCCTGTTATTTACGATTTTATCCAGCTCCGTTCGTGCATCGTTCATGCCTTTTTCAAATGCCGGAACAAAATGCCCTGGTTTTATTTTGTCGAATGGAGGAACATTGAATGGAGTATTGTAAGCATTGAGGAAGGGATTGGAACTGTCGGCAACCTCTCTGTCACTGCAGGAAGCAAGGATGGTGGCTATAAAAGCACTCATAATTAATATTTTAGCTCTGGTTTTCACGGTAATAATTTATTTCAGAAATAATTGGGAAAATATTACAGCGAAGTTAGAATTTTCTTTAAAATCTTTTCCTGTAAAAACAGGTTTTTAGTAATTTAGCAATGGCTAAAAGTTTTTTAGGAATAAATATTTACCGTAATGAAAAGATCGCTGCTAATCAGAAGGTCGGCTGTCATCTTCTTTTTAGTAACCTCAGGATTTATCCTGAATGGGCAGCAGGTCGTATTTTCTGAGGATTTTTCGGGATTTACGACAGGAACGCACACTACCCCGTCAACCAGTGATATTTCGGGGTCGCTCGATACCAGGACAGGTATCCCCGGCTGGACAGGATCAAAGGTTTATTCTGCCGGGGGAGAAATAAAGCTGGGCACATCATCACTGACAGGTTGGATTGAGACACCTTCAATCAACCTGTCGCAGGCTGATCTGATACTGAAATTTGATATTTCATGCTGGCCCGGGGATGCTTCTACAGTCCAGGTCTATCTGAACGGATCTGCCCTGGGGAATGTAATTTCGCCTACAGATAATTTTCAGAGGATCACAATTGCCGTTCCGGGAGGAACCGCTTCCGGGAAATTCAAATTTGAAGGACTCACGAAGAGGTTTTTTCTTGATAATATATCTGTTGAGAAAGGGAATCTCTCAGATATCGTTCTTCCGGGTCAGACATTCCGTAAGTTACTGATCCGGCCCAATCCTGCATCTGATATTGTAAGGATTGAAAATGACGGCTTATCAGGAAGGATAGAGATAACAGATCTGTCAGGCAGAATTATCAAAGACATTGAATCTTCCGGAAGGAATATTGATGAAGTATCACTTGAAGGATTTTCATCAGGTATTTATTTAATACGCTTCATATCGGGAAGGAATATTTACATTTCGAGGCTGATAGTTGAAAGAGGCCGGTAAAAAGGTCATCCCGGATACTTTTTTTCAATAAGCGGCAAATATTAAAATAATTTGTCCAAATTTGCAGGATCGGAGAGATGGTCCCGCCTGTTGCGGGATGGTGAATGTGGCTTATAATATATAGGAGAGATGGTCACGCTTGTTGCGTGATAGACGCCGTGGTGAATGCGGCTTATAATATATGGGAGAGATGGTCCCGCCTTTTGCGGGATGGTGAATGTGGCTTATAATATACAGGAGAGATGGTCCCGCCTGTTGCGGGATGGTGAATGTGGCTTAAAATATATAGGAGAGATCTAGGAGAGATGGCAGAGTGGTCGAATGCGGCGGTCTCGAAAACCGTTGTCCTGCTTCCGCGGGACCGGGGGTTCGAATCCCCCTTTCTCCGCCAAAGTCATCAGATCAGTCCCGTCAGCCCTTTGGCTGACGGGATTTTTGTTGTATGAAAATTCCGAGCCAGGCTTGCCTGAGTGAGGGATTTTTATACAACAAAAATCCACGCGCAGCGTGGAACTGATCTGATGACTTTGAAGCAACTCCCCTCAGGGATCGCGAGCGAAGCGAGCAATCCCGCCTCAGGGATCACGGCCGGGCTACATCAGCTGAAGCTTAAGATGAGTCTGATGCAATCCGGCCGTAATCCTCCTTTCTCCGCAACTCCAAATTACTCCCGTCAGCCATGAAGCTGACGGGATTTCTGTTTTGAAGCTTCAGCATCTCCTTTATTTGCTGTTCAGCACCATCTCCCCGAACCGGTTCATCCCTGAACCGCCATCGGAGCCGGCATCATAAATGTATCCATATACTCTCTTTCCATCCTTGCGGGTGTATATGGTTCCGCGAACCCAGGATCCGGTTATATTATCGACCAGGAGTTTCGCAGGCTTCCAGCCGCCATTATCATCCGTGCAGAGAATGCTGCGTGATGATTCCTCGATTAAAAGAACATAGACAGTCTCACCATCGATGAAAGTATCGGCACCGGCCTGCTGTGAATCGACAGCGTCGGTGACAACCTTTGAAGCGGTTACCAGAACCGGGTTTGAAGGGGGTGCATTGTTTATTATCCTTCGTTCCCAAAGGTTTCCCGATGAAAGCCGGTATATAATGACAACCTCATTCTTAGAGGGAATATAGAGAAGTGGAAGGACTGCTCCATATTCAGCCCGTGATGTCCCCGCACCTGTTGCCAGCAGTTGTCTTGAAGTAAAAGTTCCGTCAGGAAGAAGCTGCCGGTACCAGATTGTTCCGTCCGTTCCGTAATAAGCCAGGTGGACAATGTCGTTTGCACCGAGTACTGCCTGTGGCCCGGCCTGATTGGGTGTAAGACCGGGATCAAGTGTCCTCACCTGGCTCCAGGTTCCTTCTGTTGAGCGTATACTGTAATGAATTTTTTCCGTACCAAGATAAAACGCGACTATACTGCCGTCTGACCGGACTACCATCGATGCAGTCTGGGCAACGGCATTTACGGCTCCGGCTGGTTCATCACGTATAGCCCAGGTATCGGGGTGAGTTGGATGATCAGATGTACGGAAAGCATGGTAAAGGGTTGACCGGGTTACCTGGTGAATTATATGAATAGTATTACCGATGAGCCGGGAGTCAACCGATTCCAGATCGCTTGTTTCGGGACGGTTTTCTGCATCCACCTCGTTCCAGGTGCGTCCGTTGTCAGTCGATTTCATCATCATGAACACATTATCAGTTTCAGCCGGTTCCATCATGAAGTACAGATCTCCGTTGGAAGCCTGCCAGGGTCCGATCCGCCCCGGGTTTTCCACAAATGTTCCGCCCACATGGTATGGTGGAATGGACAGGCGGAGTACCGGATTGTTTTCGGTTACCGGTATGGTCCCTTTATTGTCGGTCATCCTGAACTCGAATATATCACCTTCATT
>JAKQPD010000438.1 GCA_029564935.1 Bacteroidota bacterium | reverse complement strand
TGAAGATCGATTATCTGAATTACAGTGTCCAATTATCAGGTTCCAGGAAGTTCCCGATATTCACTGCCACCAATATTGACGGAAAACTCTTCAAATCTGCCCCACGTCCCAAAAGCTGGAAAATTGATGAACGGGTAAGACAATATCAGTGGGGGAAAGACCTGTATGAAGCAAAAAAGAGTGACTTCGATAAAGGTCATATGACAAAAAGGGAGGATGTTCAATGGGGTGACACCGCTGATATAGCGAAGAAAGCCGCCTATTCAACTTTTTATTATACAAATGCAGTCCCCCAGCATAAGGATCTTAACCAGGAAATCTGGAAAAATCTCGAAGACTATATACTTCATACTGAAACAAGGAAGAAATCCATGAAGGTCTGTGTGTTTACCGGTCCGGTTCTCAGAAAGGATGATCCGGAGTTTGTTACTCCTGTAAATGGGGAAAAAATTAAGCTCCCAACTATCTTCTGGAAAGTGGTGATCTTCCCGAAGAACGACGGAAAACTCTACAGGGTAGGATTTCTAATGAGTCAGAAAAAGCTTCTGACCGAAGATGGGATAATATTGCCAACCCTGAAGGCAGTACCTGCTGCAACGGATGAGCCCTTCAGTGATTTTGAGGACGCTGAGACCTACCAGGTGAATATTTCCCTTATCGAACGTCTTACTGATCTGAAAATGCCAAAGGCTGTCGATCCGTATAAAGACGACCGGAGCAGGAAACTTGTGATGGAGGAAATTGATATCAAACCTGGTTTTACACCCAGAGGTTATCCGGAACAAAAACCGGCATTCTCAATCAGGAACATAGTTTTATAACAGAGTCGGTCACCTGACAGGGTCCGGGATTGAACTTTGCCCGACCATTTCGCTTTCATTCATATGATAATATCTTCCCCAGGCGATCTTATTCCTGAATGTTTCATCTTTCATTATCAGTTCATTCAGGAGCTGACAGGTCGACTCATTTGAGAACAGCTTAAAGCAGATATCACAGATAGCTTCATTCATATACTTATCGGGTAGTATATCAGAATGACCATGTTCAGTCAGGAGGTCGATTAGTATCCTGGGCCCGAAGGTTCGTATTGCATGAAGAATATAATTCGATTCCGCACGCATAAAAATTTCCTGAACCGTTTCTTTCCCCAGGTTCCCCAGGAAAAGAGGTGTGAATGATGGCATTGTTATCGGAGGACCTATGCACGCTATTACTTTACCATTTGGAAAGATAACAGGAAAACTTGCCATCGGACAAGCGTATGGAGGAGGTACCGGTGACAGATTACACTCCCTGATCTTCAAATTCCTGCCTGCTCTTCCAACAGGAAGAATGTACGAAGTACTAATGTTTTCCCTGTCGGTAATTTCAAGAATATTATCAAGAAGGCTTAGATATTCAGGGTCCTTATCACTTTCTGTTGCAACAGCGATATTATATAGTTTGCCAAGCTTCTTTGCTGCCCAGACAGCATTACTTATATTCCTGAAAGGAATTGAGATCTGGTGAGACTTATCAGTACTAACCGAGATCATATTTATTGATGAACACAATTTCAGTACCCGCAATGCCTCCTCCCTTGAAGATGCCCAGAATGCATTACTTACAACCGATACTATAAATCCCAGTTTGAATGCATAATCTGCTATCCTGATCAGATGATCCATATTATAGAAGGGCTCCCCTCCTGTCAATGAAATTCCGATTACCCATCCATCCCTGAAGTCTCTCAACTGGTCAAGCCACTCAAATGCTGAAGTTATTTTCATTTCTTCCTTTCTGCGCGGACCGGCTTCAACAATACAATGGGGACAGGCAATTGTGCACTTGTAGGTAAGCATCATTCCTACATTGCTCAGGAAAGGAACTTCAACATCTTGTTTATCTGCCATATAAAATCACATTAATCCCTTTGGCGTCAGCACTATTTCAAATTTACGGTGATCAATTTCTGCTCTCCTTAACAGGATCCACGGGATCGGTATTCCTACAAGCCATATATCCGGAACGATCCTGTCAGCAATAACCTGAAGTCCTGATTTTGCAAGGTCATTTCTCTCCGGTTTCATTTTATAACCGATTGCCAGATCAAATTTATTGGCAAGGGCTTCGTTCCCGATTATTTCAGGAAGTACTTTCTGCAATTGTTTCAATTGTCTGAATTCAACAGGCCAGTAACCGGCAAGGTGTCTTTTGTCAATAATCCTGACCGAATTCTGTAATCCGTTAAGAATCTCCTTCGGGATTAAAATGTCTTTCTTTATTGCCATAAATTGTTGATTTAAATGATGTCTACTCTGTTTCAGCTTTTCGACCTACGCTGTAATATCCGGTTAAATATTAATTACATAATTTACTTCCGGGTGTTATAATTAATTCAGGTTTATTTGTTAAAGTTCTTTAATCAGGTTCATTCCCAGTATGTCATTATAAAATCTTTGCGGTTTGGCATGTTATTATCCCTCCCGATGAAGCAGATCTTTGTGTGCCGCTCCACAAAATTCAACATAGCCAGTGCATCATTCATATCATGTGCTATCAGCATCCAGTGGTTTCCGTCTCTCAATCTCCATCCCTGTGCATCACGATCCTCGACAACCACATTATTCGGATTGTAGGGAATAATATCAGTTTTCGTCAGAGGTTCATGAGGTAATCCGCTGTTGCCTGTCCAGTATTCCATTATATAATCCTTACGATTACTCCGGGGATTATCTCTTCCTACAAATCCCTGTCGTGTGTGCCTGCGGGCAACTCTTAATCCATTTCTTGCATCTTCGGCACTGGCGAACATTTTCATCCTGCTCCGCCCGTCAGTGAGCAGCCATCCTCTTGTTACCTCATATACAATCCTGAGGGTCTGAGGATTATATGGGATCTCATCTCTTGTTATTACATCGTAAACATTCTGGATGAGATACATTTTGGAATCAATTGCACAGTTTCCATAAGCTATTCTGAAACATCCATCGGGATGAGCAGTATTTGAACCCCAGCTGTTTTTGCATATCCAGCAATTGTTACTGTTATCATATCCTATAACGAGCACGGCATGGCCACCCAGATAACTACCTGTAACATGAGAATATATTCCGGTTCCCGCCGGCCAGTATGTATCCCTGAAATCAGCGTAAACTTTAAATGTTGTTACAAGAGGACCGTTTTCACACAGCCATCTTTTCATCTGGTCAGAATTGGAGGTAGAATCAAACCCTGAGATCTTATATGTTACTTCCGTTCCGTCCAGAATAATCGCTGTCTGGTTAACGGGGCGATAGGGATAGACCTGTTCGGTACATATTCCTTCATCAACCAGCGCATCAAGGGCAGATGGCACATACCAGCCATACCTGGGATCATTGACATTGCACTGACGGTTAGCTACAAAAAACAGGCTTGATTCTGACATATCCGTTGCCAGAGCAGGCTGGTTGGTCTCAATTCTCAGATGTGACTCAACTGCAGCTGCAGAAGCAAATGCCACACATGATCCGCATCCTCCCTGATTTTTTGTATTTGTTATCCAGTTTTTACCACTTACATTCCTCCAGTCCCATGACCTGGGGACCAGCTTAACCGTTTTAGCTGTCAGCACAGACTTTGACGGGTCACGCAACGCAACAGGAGAATTCAGTGGTTTCCTGATTTTCGGAAATCTTGTCTCTGCTCTTCCCGGAGGAACCGGCAGCGATCCTAATCCCCATTCTGTTTTTTGTAATTCCGACAATTCAAAATCATCCGGAACTGCATCAGAAATTGTCCATTTAGCTTTAACGGACTGAAGCTCGGTTTTAAATTCCTTTACTTTCATAATTTCCTCCTCTTTAAAAGTGATTATTCATAACAAAAACCCTGACTGACAGGAATCACCTTATCAAAGTTCAGACGATTACGGATCAATTCAAAAAACAATAAGGGAATTAAAAGGAACTTTGGGGAATGTTTGGGAATGTTTGGGAATATCTAGGGAATGCAGGATGAATACTCATTACCAAAGTCGGGTTTACCAAGCACTGAATAAATTAATTGCTGTTCTTTTGGATAAATGAGTCCTCTGCCAAGCTTGATACGTTTCCTGATAAGCAATTTAGTGAATGTCTTTCTGCAAACGCCATATTCATCAGCCATCTGCTGTTTTGTCTTTACAACAACATTATGATTTTCCATAGTGTTGACCATTAAGTATCAGATTTCACTCAGAACGATAACCTGTATTGCAAAAAATACTATAACTCACTTAATCATATCAAATTTATGAATTAAAGCAATTCAAGTCAAGGGGCATCCGTGAAATTCGTAAAATAAAAAATCCGCCGTGTGGCGGATTGTCTGAGGTGTGAGCGGTGAGTTGATAGTGGTGAGGGTTAATGCCGGTCGTCGGGATCCAGCCAGATGACCTTTTGTTCAGGATCATGAGGCTGACCGATTATATCTTTGTATAAACCTGGGCGACGAGCCATTAAATATCTATAGCCTCCTGCCTGGACAAGTTTTTCCGGAATGACAGTGGCAGTCTCGAAGCTGTCGTCGAATGAACGGCATTCGGCAATTATATCTCCGAAAGGATCTATTACCATTGAACAACCGTTCTTAAGCTGATCATCGTCCATACCTATGGGATTTGAGAATATAACATATACTGCACTATCATAAGCCCGTGAGGGAAGCCATTTCATGAGCCATGCCCTGCCCTTCATCCCGTCAAACTCGAGTCTCAGGGATGTCGGATCATTCTCACGGTTTTTCCACAGCCCGGGGTCAACAAAACCGGCACCCGGACGGGTTGACGGAGTACACATCGTAACATGAGGCATAAAGATAATATCGGCACCAAGCAGCTTTGTCGCTCTTACATTCTCTATAACATTGTTGTCATAACAGATTAGTATACCGCACTTCCAGCCCAGAAGATCAAAGACAGTGTAACCATTCCCGGGCGTGATATACTTATTTATGAAAGGATGCAGCTTCCTGTGCTTCGCAACTAAACCATTCCTGTCAACACAGACATATGCCTTGAAGATGTTATCCTTTTCATCTTTCTCAAACAGACCGGCCAGCACAACAATGTCATTTTTTTCTGCAATATGCTTAAGTCTGCTAACAGTCTCTCCGTCCGGAATGAATTCCGCCAGATCAAGCATTTGCTGCTTCGAGAGGTTTCTTGCAAAAGTGTAACCCGTCACAGAACACTCGTGAAATGCAATTACCTGAGATCCCTGCAACGCTGCTTTCCCGGCAAGCTTTTCTATAACACCAAGGTTATATTCCTTGTCACCACTGTGATTCTCAAACTGTGCAGTCGAAATTTTAATCCTGTTCATTTCATTTCACTTTTGTAATTGTTACCTCCCCCAGCAAC
Organism: Bacteroidota bacterium; assembly: GCA_029564935.1. Lineage (GTDB taxonomy): Bacteria > Bacteroidota > Bacteroidia > Bacteroidales > VadinHA17 > LD21. Next base: position 11,142 of record JAKQPD010000438.1, on the reverse strand, counting down.
CCTGATGCCTGCAATGCATCACCGGGCCTGATCTCATTCACATTGATCCAGGTTTTCCGTTCGTTTTCAGGGAGCCTGCTGTCACCAATCAGCCTGTTTACCCAATTATTGACCACACTGATTTCTACCTCATTCTCTCCTTCCCTGATCAGCTTTGTAATATCTGTTCTCCATGGGGAACACCATACACCACCCGCTATCCCGCCATTGATCTTTACCTCAGCCATTACACCAACCTGCCCCAGATTAAGAAAAATTTTTTCTCCAGGCTCAGGTTTCTCCAACCTGAAAGAATTTTTGTATACAGCTGTGCCAGAATAATATTTTATCTTTTCGTCCGGACTTTGTGACCAGTCTTCCGGTGGACTCATCATTACCGGACCATCGGGTCCGCGCATCGATTTATCGAACATCACCTCCCAGGATGAATTGAACTTAGCCACCAGTTCATGCTCCTGAAAGTTGGTCTCATTTTTCCCGGGAACAGGATTCCCTTTTTTCCTGAAAACAATAAATGCACTTTCACGGGGATCAAGCCTGAGAGGGACGGTGGTTGTTCTATCATCCGTTATGAAATCAGGAAGCTTCCGTATTGACCCATTTGTTGCATCCCACAGCTCAGGTTGCTTTCCTGATGTTCTGAATGTCGCTGTGAAATCGGTTAAAGTATCACTCTGGTTTGTAAGGAAGTAAATATCAATATCTTTAAGTCTCCGGTGTATCCAGAGTACCGGTATGTTACCTTTAAGTGATACATCCGGGAGAACTTCCAGCTCATTTAATGCTGACTGAAGGTCAATACCGTAAAAAACATTCCCGTTGAAGGAAGGATTTCTTTTTTCTCCCGGACCGCCTGTATCGCCCCATAATTCACCAGCCATTGTTTCCACATTTTTATCCGCCTGCGGATAATTCTCCAGACTGGGTGATTTTTTCGGAGGCGGGCCGTATACAGACGCTCCCTCTGAAACAAGCTCCTTTATCTTTGACAGTAATTCCGGTCTCATATTATCGAGAGGAGGTAGAACCATCAGTTCATATCTCACACCGTCGGGGAGTACAAGCCTGCCGTTTTTTACCGATAACCTGGTCAGAATAACTTCTGCATTGATATAATCGAATGAATATCCTTCAGGGAGTTCAGGTATCCTTGCTCCTGTCATTTTGGGTACATCCTCCCCGATGAAATAACACACATCATTTACAGGCAATCCTCTTCTGAGCATGAACATGCAACGCCTCTGGTAATCCATCCAGTGCTTCGATTGTTCAAACCATGTATTCTTTCTGTTGAATTCAGTCCCGAACCATGCATTTATTCCTGGTGTTTTGTCCTCATAAGGCTGATGTATATAAAGGTGAAGTATAACCTGGTTAATTCCTTCGGTATAGCTCCAGTCACCCCGTTTCTTAAGCATTTCGGGATAACGCTGGTATGCCATTCCCGCAGAAGTATAAGATTCGGCGGATACTGATCTTTTTCCGTAAATATGTGCTGACGATGATGCCGCCCGGCACTCAATATTCCCCAGCGAACCTTCATTCCAGAATTCACCTGCAACGTCATGGCTCCGGCCGCCGTACATAAGAAACTCTGAAGGGAAACCCCAGTGACCGTAATTCTCGAGCCATATCCTCAATCCCTGATCCTGGCAAAGTTCACGGAAGCCGCCGACATAATCATAAGCGATGCGGTCGGCAACAAGCCGGCGAAGGTCCCACAGAAATCTGTCTGACTGACCTGCAGAGCCGACTATCCGTCCCGTAAGAACAGGCATCCAGGGCACCGGATCATATCCGTATCTACGTGTAAAATCCTCAATCAAGCCATCCGTCCAGTTCTGAGAACCCTGTTCATAGCTGTCAAGGACTATGTGTTTCAATGCAGACCTGTTTTCTTCAGGGATCCTTTTCAGAAGTTTCCCCACATATGAATTAAAATGGCTTTTCAGGTGAACTTTATTCATCTTATCAACCTCCCATCCCATCGCATGCGGAGCTGCAGCAGCATTCCTTGTACCGGTCGGTACGGCACAAATACGCGTTATAAGCCATTTGCCCCGGGGAGCTTCCCAGATGATAGTATCCCCCGTCAGACTGCCGGTTATGTCCAGAACTTTTTCCGGATTGGTGATCATTTCCGGTGTCCCATTTTCCGGAACTGATCTCCAGAGATATGCATCCCACATCGGGAACGGGGTCTGGCACATCTTGCCGAGTTGTTTTTCGATATAATTTTCTATTCGGGGAGATGAGGAAATTGAAATTTCAGCAAGTCCTGCATTGGCGGCGATATTATCACGGTTAGTCAGATAATTACTCAGGTTAAAATTATTCATTACCAGCCTGAATCCTGTGGAAGTAACTTCCGGAAAACTTACCGATACCGGTCCTGACGGCATGGGACCTACATTCAATGCCCTGTTACTTCTGTCGTAACGGAATTTCCTGATGCTCCGGAATCTTCCAGGTTCCCCTGCCTGAAGCTCCATATCGGCAGCAAAAGGTATATCAGAGGGATAGAGGATCAGTGAACGTGCGGTAAATGGGTTAGTAGTTTTAAAATCCACAGTGATTTCGTTGCTGTTGCCGGCCCGTTTGAAATAACAGATTGTCGATGTATCACCGTCAGCAAGCAGGGTTTGAGTTCCAAGATCAGGAAAAGAGATGATTTCCGGATTGAGGGTTGACATGGTCAGATCATCATTCTCAGGAAGCGGATAAGCAAGTACTTTCACATCCTGATAAAAACCTTCCGGTCCTGGCAGCCGGTTAATAATCTTTTCACCTCCGTCAACACGGATCTCAGTGGTCACCAGATACCTCATTGATTGAGGAGGACTGATCCACGGTCCTCCCGACTGGCTCCATCCCGGTGAATTGAAAAAGCCAATGTTTACTCCTAACCTTTTACCCTCGCTTACAGCATGTACTATCAGCTTCCACCAATCTTCGCTCAGAGTTGATGGCTCGCCGTATGTCATGCCCTCGTTGCCTATATTACCGATCAACGCTTCACCGATCCCTACCCTGGCCATGGCTTCAAGATCCCGTGTTATTCCCTCCTTTGAATTGTTATCACTGATCCAGTACCAGTAAACCCAGGGTTTAACAGAATCAGGGGGAACTGTAAAACCCTCAGCCAGCATATCAGAAGTAACCGGATCGCCCGGAACAGTAGCAGTGCGACATCCTGCCAGCAGTAAAATGATAAAAGCTAAATAGGTTATTATTCGCATTGTTTTGAATTGATATCTGTATTTCGCTCTGAGCTCTGAGCTCTGAGCTTATAAAACCAACCCCAAATCCCTTCCGGGAGGGATTTTAATGACTGCAGACCTGAACTTTTACCCTCTTCTCCCGGTCCCTGAGACAAGTCATCCAAAAGACAATCCAGGGAGGAGTTCTAACGCTTTATGAACTCACTGAGCTGCTTCTGTCCGGAAATATCATTTATTGTCAGTTTATCGAGCTCAATAAATGAACTGTCGGATTTATCAACTATTTTAATATTCCGGCAAAGTCCCGAGAATAAAATCCTGATCAGGCTTTCAACATTATTTTTTATAGGGGTATGGATCCAGGAAAATTCTTCAGGTCCGCTCTGAAGCGATCTTTCGGTGTCAAGACGATATTGCTCCTTTATTTTTCCGGCAAATTCCTGCAGATCGTCACTTGCCATCCATCTCTTCCCTGTGAGAGGGATAACATTCTTATGTTCAAGAATTTCGAAATAATCCCATTCCAGTTTCCTGTTACCGAAAGAGAGAAATTTGGGATTAATATTTGCAACGGATAAAACGTCATTTTCCTCATCGTAACGGAAGCGGAGTTCCTTGCAGTCGATCCCGTATTTTGCTGTAAGAGCTACATTTAAGCTTCCGAAATATTTTATGTTCCTGCCGTTGATCTCTTCCTGTCTGCTAAGGGACCGGGTGAATTTAGTATCTATTTCGAATAAATTGAGTTCAAGGATACTACGGATCTGGGTGATCTGGAAATGTCTGTCCTTCAAATAATTATTTTCTTCCTGCAATTTAAGGTTCTGCTTCAGCAATTCATTATTCTTCTCATCAAGAGCATCAATATTTCCCTGAAACTGTGAAACCCGTACATTGAGATTGATAAGTTGCTGTATCCCGAAAATGATCATACCGGCAGCAAAAACTATCAGTCCCCATAATATAAGTTTATTTGTAAGAAGAAATATTGACAGGATTATTAAAAGAACGACTATAAGGTATTTCCTGTTCTGCTTAAAAATGTTCTGAGTCCTGACCATATCAGATTGGCAAATTCATTAAAATATCTCTGGCTGGGAAATAACGGAAAACAGAAATGTTTACCTGATTTCCTTTCAAATATTCAACAGGGTGAAGATAGTAAGAATTTCACAGTTTCTGGCAGGAAGGGCAATAGTAAACAGCCCCTCCCAGATAGGCTTCTTTGATGATTTTATTGCCGCAAATGACACAGGGATCATTTAGTGTATTCTTTGAAAGTACTGTTTTATAGCCTCCGTTATTTCCGAACAGGTCTTTTTCGGTATCTCTCCCTCCCAGACTTGTCATATTTTTAAGAGTAGTTTTCAGGCTCCTGAACAATTCAGCTCCGGCAGATCCTGTAAGGGTGGATTTCTTGCGTTTCGGATGGATCCTGGCATTGAAGAGGATATCCTGCAAAACTCCGTTGCCCAGTCCGGGTATGCGCTGCTCCGTTGCCAACAGGGCTTTGGCAGAAACATCTTTTGCAGTATTCTTAATTATGCTTTCAAAATAAGCTTCGTCAAATTCGTCCGCCAGCGGCGAAATACTGTTAAGACTCAGACTGTAATATTTATTGTCGAAAACTCCCTTATATGCCCATATTCCACCGTACATAGCAACATTGAAAGAAAGGAAGTCATTATCGCTGAGGGCTATCAGAAGCTGGTATTTATCAGGAATTTTCGAACCGGGTTCATGATATCGCATATTTATACCCTCCCCGACCGTAATGCAGATATTATCACTGCAGACAAGATCAACGAACATACCATGTCCATGTGCCGATATTACCCTTTTACCCTTGAGCAATTTTCCATATTCACCGGGATCGCCGGTGAAAAACGCGAATTTGTGAGGACTAGTGGCAGTAAAGACATCTGTAATTGTTTTGTTGACAAGTGTTGTGCCAGCCTGCCGGCCGACTGTTGCGGATTCGGGGATTTCAATCATTATCAAAGAATTTAGAATCTACGTATTATAATACGTATTATAATACGTTTTTTAATACGTTTTTTAATACGTAGATAATTTGTGCGTAAATAATTGACCTGTCATTTATTATCATGTTCAACCCATATCAGGGCGGACACATCATATCCGATTCTTTTCGCTAATTCGAGATAGTTCTTCCTGATATCTTCCGGAATAGTCTTTTCTCTTGCAAGAATCCAGAGATATTTAGTGTTAGCTCCTGCTACAAGAGCGTACTTATAGTCCTGATCCAGGGCAATAACATTATAGCCGGAGTAAAATGGGCCAAAAAATGATACTTTAAGCATTCCGACATTTGTATCTCCCGCAAATTTTGCCTTCCCTACAGCTTCGGTCCATTTATTTTCAACATAATTATAGCCACGGTTTACGACTTTAATAGTACCATCAGCATTGAGTGAATAATGTGCTGTTGTATTATTCAGGTTCCTTTCAAAACGAAAATCCATCCGGGCTATCTCATACCATTTTCCGAGATATCTTCCCTTATCGAAAGGCTTAACCGGAGTTGCTCCCTTAGGAATTGATGCACAAATATTTAACATAAGAATAACAAATAAGCCCGACATAATTTTTTTCTTCATAGCAGTATTTTACTTCGCAATACAAATTTAAGCTTTAGCAATAAATATTCCTGATAATTTGCGGGTAATTCAATTACAGGTCAATTGATCCCTGTTTCTTATATTTCCACTCCTTCTCACAATCAAAACATTTGTATGTCGATTTGTATGAAGGGAAAACTGCAGCAGTATAGAGCAATCCGAGTATTGAAGACAATATTACGGTATAGAGATTTGGTCTCTTCTGTACCGAAATATTATCAGAATGGCAGAAGGGGCAGATCTTTTTATCCATGCCATCGGCCATTATTACCGTTTCAATTTTGATATCCTTTTCCGGCTTCACACCTTTGAGAAATCCTCCCTCTTTCAGCAACTTTATGCTTTTATCAAAATCGGATTCCTTCACAAGCACTTTTACCCCGCCAACAGCCACCGCCAGTTCCTGGAGATGAGCTGCCATCTCATCCCTCAGTTCAGTTTCAATACCTGCAGACTCGAGATATCCCTTTACCATATGAGCTTCATGAGTAAAGGAAAATGACATAACAGTTATCCAGTTTTCCATATTTCAGGTATTCGTTATCAAATATACATAATCTTAAGGCGTTTATAGGGGAATACCAGTAAATTTTTACTTTTTAGTATGATCCATAAAAATCGCAAATACCCGGACAATGGAGGGGTATTCCTGAAAATATATCTACTTTTACGAAATCACACTGCAAAACCGGCATATGAAGAAAACTATTCTGGGCCCTATACTGTCAATCATTTCTATTCTGGCGTGTGGAGTAGAATCAGAAGGACAGGCTGAAACAAGAAATTATGATTTTAATACCAGCCTTGATCTCTATTCGAGCTTTGTCTGGCGTGGCACAACATTCGGTAAAGGTCCGCATTTTCAGCCGGAGATCGAGTTTACCACAAATGGATTGGCGATTGGAATATGGGGTTCTGTTGATTTTAACGGATATTCGGAAGCTGATCCCTACATATCATTTTCATTCCCGTTCGGCTTAAGCCTGGGTATGACTGATTATTATTCACCAGGGCTTCCATTTTTTAATACTTCGCCCTTAAACGGCAGCCATGCGTTTGAAATAAACTGTAGTTATATGGCAGGCGGCTTTGAACTGGGTGCAAACTATATATTAAATGAGGCCGGAGGGGCAGGATCAGAAGGTGGTGACATGTACTTTCAGATCGGTTATGCATTTAAAAGATTTAGTTTGTTTGCAGGTGCAGGAAACGGCTGGCTTACCACAGACGGGAATTTTAATGTGTGCAATCTGGGGCTTGGGACTGAAGAAGAAATAGAGGTAACAGATAAATTCTCCTTTCAGCTGAACGGTCAGATTGTTTTTAATCCTGACAGTGAAAATTTATTTCTTACCGTTGGAATATCTTTCTGAGAAGAGATAATACCTTGATATATTCAGTCCATTTAACCGCAAAGGCCGCAAAGTTCATACAAAGGTACACAAAGGTTTTTCCACAGGATTGAGTTATCCCTTGGTGCTCTACTATATAACTCACCCCTAAATCCCTGCCTGCGCTGTCGCTTCGACAGGCAGGCCCCAAGGGGGACTTTTGAATCTGAGCGCCCCCCTGGGGGTAAGGGGTGGCAAGAAGGGCAGGAGTTAATATAGTTGATGTTCCTGAGTTCTCTAAGGCGTACACTTTGTGGTTAAGTAAAAAATATCAGGAAGTTTCAATTAAGTTAATCATTTCGCTGTAATGATAAACCTTAAAACCGGGTGCAGCTAACTTTGAAGCAGCTATCATTGCCCTGGCTACATTTTCTGCCTTTACAGGTTTGTATTTTGAAGGAAAAAGAAAAGAGACCGGAGCTGAAATTGCTTTTGTAACTTCTTCTGCAAGGCGGAATTCTTTCCTTTTACCTAACAGCATGGAAGGACGGAAGACGGAAACAGATGCAATGTTCATTTCCCGGATCTTATCTTCCACTTCACCTTTTAGTTTTAAATAAAAATTTTTGCTTGTACTGTCAGCACCCACCGATGAGACAAGCGAAAAAACCGGACATCCCGTTTCTTCACAAAACCGTGCGGCATTAACCGGGATATCATAATCAACTTTATAATAAGCCATGCGATCACCCTTAACTTTTTTCTGAGTTGTTCCAACAGCACAAAAGATTGCATCACTTCCGGCTATGGCTTTTTTAAATGATTCTGTATCGGAAAAATCAATTACTTCAGTCTGTATTGAAGGATTATTGAACTTAACAGGCCGTCGTACGATAACGCGGATTACTTTGTAATTCTTATCGTCAAGGAGCAATTCCAGCAGTTTGCTCCCTATTAGTCCGGTCGATCCTAAAATTGTGGCTGTTTTTTCTTTCATAAAAGTTTTGTTTATTGTTATCAATTTTATATTCTTCTGTCTAATTCCTTATCAATCCACATATTCTGAATTATTTCAATCAATTCTGATGGCAATTCGTTTAACTTTTGAATCTGCCATTCCCTTTCTTTTTTAATATCCTTCTTTGCAAGCTTCACAGCTTTAAGTGCATAAAATGCTCCCCCAAGAGAATGGTCCGCCATATGTGCCGTTGCAACAGTCTGCCCGATTGAACGGGCTATTGCCTTATATACAGGGTTTTCTGCCTCTCTGGCCACCGCATGTGCTCCCAGCGAAGCTTTTATGGCAATACCGGTCGGGATTGCATCATTCTCCCACTGTTTAGCTACATCCAAAGCATATAACAGTCTTTTGTCAATCTCATTCCCAATAAGAAACAATACGCGTTCAGAGCATTCTCCTGCCCACCTGATTAACTTACGATGATTCTCCTTTGTAAGCGGACCTCCGCGGTGTTCCGCAATAAATGGGTATCGTTTTGATTGTTTTGCTGACTTTATCAGATTTCTATCTGCCATTTAAAATGTGTTCTTTATTTTAACTATTTTGTCCTCCCGTGCAAAGGAATAAGTCCTGCTCTTCAAATTGCATAGCTCATAAAGTTGGAGAGCTTTTTGAAGATTCTCTTTTGAACCTGCGGATCCATCACTAAAACCTGCCTGAGCAATACAATCAGCTAAAAGTTCTATATTTTCTATACTGAATTCTTTAAAGCTTATTAAATACTCATTTGACTCTTCAGCGTTCAGGGATAAGAACTTATCCAGATCAAAATTTGTAGCCTCTGACAACATTCCCTTCAGGTCTTCAATTTGTTTTTCAGGAGATATGGCGAAATTCTCTTTACCTCCAAATAGCTTTTGCCGGAAAGAACTTATAATAATCCCGATCTTTTCTATCTCCCTGAGTAAATAATCCTTCTGCTCCATTACATTCTTATTTAAGTTTCATAATTATGAGTACAGTGAGAGCAAAGTAATCATCTGTGGTCAAACAAGGTATCGGCGTGTAAAAAGTCAAAGGGCTGCACAGATTTAAGTAATCAGATGTCTTTAGATCTCAATGTAAGTTTTTAAATCAGTTATTTAACGTGTATTTCATTGGTAGCTTTATACTTTTCAGACAGAAAGGATTAAATTACCATATTTTCGGGATAAGGCGCCATTTTGTCATTAGCATATATTCAGCATATCCCGGAAGCTCCTTTTTCAAAGTTTTGTCTTCAAGCCAGGTTCTGATGATTAAAAGAATAATTCCTGCTGACGCCGGAATTATGCTCCAGACTGAACCGGTCAGTAACGGAAGTGCAGCCATTGAAATGAGCATTCCCGCATATCCGGGATGTCTTACAATTTTATATACACCTGTATTACAGACCGTATGCTCCCGTTCCTTTTGAATCCGCACTGAGGTGGAAAAGAATTTATTCTCTTTTTTAGCTGTGAGAAAGATTACCTGACCAGCTATTGTCAGGATTATTCCTGAAACGTATAAGCTCCAGTGAAAATCCGGCGACCATTGATAACGTCCGGAGTCCAGCCCGGAAATTACAAGATATATCAGATAGGAAAAAGCTGATAAACCCAAAATCAATTTATCCCATGATTTTGTTCCTTCCCCGATCCCGGATCGTTCTTTAATAAGTTCCGGGTTGTTTCTGACCGACCAGAAAGTCATCATGGTTGTAAAAATATTCGTCCCGGCAAATATCCAGCCCTGGTAGTAACCAATTCTTCCTGCAACAATAAATAGTACTGCAGAAAAGAAAATTGATGTGATTAAGGCTCTTGTCAGAAATTTTAATTTCATCATAATATAATTATAATTTTAATGGTATGATGGAACCACACATGATTGTAAATTATATTTATTTGTGTTTGTGAGTGTGTTCAATCATGTGGGTTTCATATTGTCGCTATTTTTCAATTTCTATGTCATATTTGTCAAGTAAACCAGAGACAGCATGCAGTGAGAATTTTGCTTTCTTAATTCGATTCAATTCGGGATCAATTGAATAATTAAACGATGTTCTGAAATCGGCATTTTCAAGATTTGTGTTAATGAAAGTCGCCCTTTGCAGATCGCAATCATCGAAGAGGGAATTACTCAGATCAGCATCTGTAAAATCGACCTCCGCTATTTTTGAATTTTTAAATTTTGTGTTTTTGAGCTTTAGTTTACAGAACGATGAAAGGTCAAGAGAGCAACCATCAAATTCGAAAGAGATAATTAAATTATCACAATCTTCAAAATGTAATCCCAGCAACTTGCAGTTTATAAATCTGACATCCCGGAAGGATGTCTTATGCAGTCTGGCAAGACCAAAATTGCATGAACTAAATTCACATTCGAGAAACTTTATATCTGACAGATCTGCACCGGAAAAGTCACAATCTGTAAACCTGCAGTTATCATATGCACCTGGTTCAGGCTTCTTCAGATGACTGAAAATCTGTCCATCGGAAAAACTATCATTCATTGAGCAGTCGGCTTTATTATTTTTAAAATATCCTTTTTTGATCTGAACTTGCTGAGATTATTTGGTTTAATCGGGCAAGCTGAGTTTTTTCCTGTTTGGCACTCATGACCCAATTAATTAATGTTCTTCTGTACGAAAGTGATTGCCTTTCAAAAAACTCCCATGCACTAGGGTTTTCTTTAAACATATTTTCATGAGTGTCATTCAGTTTTGGCAGTTTATTTTCAAAACTATAAATTCCTGATTTCAGGTCTTTCCTGTTTTTATAGTCTTCAAGTCCTGATTTAGTCATAAGCCCTTTCCTTTTGAGTTCCTCCACCTTTTTAATATTAACATTACTCCAGTTGCTGGTTGGTTTACGTGGAGTGAAACGTATACAATAGCTCTCTTTATCAATTGATTTACGGATTCCATCAATCCATCCGAAGCAAAGAGCTTCGTCCACTGATTG
>JAKQPD010000075.1 GCA_029564935.1 Bacteroidota bacterium | reverse complement strand
TTTCTGCATTCAGTGCAAGCATCTCAAGTACCAGGGAGTTCATGATAGGGTCCGACACATTTGCCCCGGAAGGTGTGGGCAGACCGGCCATATCCTGGTTCTTCTCCATATAGTCAAGGATGTAATTGTAATATCTCTCCTGTACCTGAAGCATTGATCTTTCGTTCTCTATCTGACGAAGCTGCTCAAGCGCCTGCTGTCCCTGGTAGCTGAGGTCAGTAACCTGGTGTGTCGACCGGTAATCACGCAATTTCGATTCAGATATAGAGAGTGAATCTGAGATTTCAGATATCTGCAAGTCAATAAAATTGACTGTATTCAGGGCTATCTTATTCTTTTTGGAAAGATTGTCGTCAAGATAAGCCTGGATGAAGCTATTCAGGAAATCAATGGTAAGCCTTTTATTCTCGCCGCTGAAAAAGAGATTTATGAGGGATGACCTGATACTGACAGGCTCCACCTTGAGTCGCTTAAGATATGACTTGGTAAGCTGATCAAGATGATAGAACTCGAAATAGTAACCGGTCTCCTTAGCAGTCTGTGGATTATAAAAATCACGGTTAAGCGTAACGGAGAATTTAAAGTTATATGCAGAGAGTGTCTCATTAAACCGGCATATAGTGTCAATTTTGAAAACATTCTTCTGGCTGACTATGGCATTGTCAATATAATTATAGAATGATGCCTCATCTTCATAAGCGGTCAGGCGGTAGGAATGATCATCCAGTATTTCAATGCGGAACCTTGTATTTATTGGTTGAATATGCGATTTGTCAATACTGACAGTGTAAGGGTTGCCAAGATATACTTGTGCCGGTTTCTGGAGAAAACTGTTTTTGCCGGTAAAATATCCAATTTCCAGGTTCAGGTTTTTAATGGTTGTGGCAACCAGTCTGAAGGAGTTCAGGCTGTTTATGTCATTCTCCAGGTTACGCGATTCAGCCAGTGCCCCGAGGCCAAGGAACATATCGTTTGACCTCAGCATGGATGAGCGCCTGTCCTGAACCGGTCCGATCACCGAATTGACCTGGTAAACGGTTGGTGAAAACCTGTTTACAAGGAATGCAACCAGCAGACAGAAAAAAAAGCTGGCGATGTAGAGGTACTTGTATGATAATGCCTCTGTAATGAATTCCTTTATATTAAAGGCTTCACTCTGCGAATCATTATATATATTGTGTGCCATCCGAAGAAAAGTGATTAGAATCTCAGGCCAGCGAAAAGGAGTACCGCGATGGCCGTCGAGATAGTTGATAATACTGTTGTATAGGTAATATTTGAATAGCTGGTTGAGATAGCTTTAAGAGGTTCCACAACAATTACATCATTGGGCATCACGTAGTAGTAACTTTTGTTCGCTATCTTTGAGTCAGAGAGATTGAGAGTGTAATGTAACACTTTGCCTTCTTCATTCCTGATAAGGATGACTTTTTTCCGGTC
>JAKQPD010000040.1 GCA_029564935.1 Bacteroidota bacterium | reverse complement strand
CCGGAGGCTGGTAATTGACCGATCAGAGAGGCAACAGCGTATGCATCTATTCAGGTGGTCTGCCAACAACAGGCGGAACACCATACTTTTCAGTGCGGCTGTCTTTGATCACACCCGACCAGTTCAGTCCGAATGCAAAATCATAAGTGTTACCATCGCTGTCAACATGACATTCCATATCACGGGGTACATCTTCGAATTGTTTCTCAACAGTCTCCATATTGGCAGGCATTTGAAGCGGGAGCAGACCGGATGGTTCTGCCTTGCCCGCAATAATTTCAAGGAAAGCTTTGTCGGGTAGCCAGGAAGACCTGTCGCCTCCGAATCCCACAAGGATAGCATCGACCTTGCTCTCGAATTCCCTGAACACCATTGGATTTGATACATTTAAAGCAACAATGACTTTTTTTGCTGCTGATGCAGTTTTCAGTACGAGATCCAGATCACTTTCATTCCTGATGATTGCGGTCTTGCCGAAATATGAGCGATTCTCCTTAACCATCGTCTTTAAATCGCCATAACCTTCAGGCGATTTCTCAGTCCTCTCGATCATATCTCCTCCGATGGACTCCAATCGTACGAATTTTGAATTTGCAGTATAGGGACGATATTGCAGTGAGATAGGAAGATATGTGTATTTCCCGCCTTCGGTTGTAAAGCCTCCGAATCCCATGTATGTCGGATTCCCGTTTTGCGGGCTTGTAATCCTGACAAGAGCGAAGTCACACTCTGATATTTTTGCTTTTGATGCACATATTATGTCCTTTGGCGATACAGTTGGATTGCCCTTATCATCCGCCGGACCTGTAAGTTTTTTTGCAAGAACGTCGGTTACGACATTGAAATATTTTCCGGATATTTCGGGATCAAAAGCAGGTCTTGCTGAAGCTGGTCCCCCTCCCCGCCCGCTTGTCGCCGCTGAATAAACCATAGGGATATAAACTGTCGGTTTTCCTGCTCCCGGAAATGCACGGTGAATGATATTACCGCTGTTCTTAAGCATCACGACAGATTTGAGTGCTGCCTTGTATCCTGCGGCATTATGCTCCGCATTGTTGGGAACTGTTTCGGCTATTTCGGAATGGTAGTACATGGGTCCAGAACTGCCCTCCGGGGAATACGTTGTATGCACCGTCACGGGTATGCGATTCGCGTCCGCCTTCAGCTGAGCCGTCTCCGGGGAAATGCTTCATCTGGTTGTTTACACTATGAATACCCCAGCCAAGATCATTCCCGTTTTCGTCGTAGGTAGATTGCCAGGCATTGATTACTGCTCTTGCAATATCCATTGACAGTGCAGGGTCCTCGCCGAAGGTACCTGAAATACGTTTCCATCGTGGTTCTGTAGCCAGGTCCATCTGTGTGGCAACTTGCATAGATATTCCCATTGCGCGCCATTCTTCTGACATCAGTCTTCCGTATTCAGCTCCGACTTCAGGATCAAATGTTGCTGCCATAGCAAGGTTGCCTGGCCATTCGGACACGTCTCCTGATCTTGGATCAGCTATCCAGACCGCAGGAATACATACAATACTATCAAGCTTCTCTATATATTCCTGTACCATGTTATTCCATGAAGCCTTCACCCTTCCTGACGTATTCGAACCAGGTGCTCTTAACTGCCTGTGACCCAAATTCAGAGCCTCCTTCATTGCATCATCAAGTGCATCCGGATTGAGGCGACCCAGGCCAAAAGGATTCATCTTCATTCCCATCATCTGCTCAACAGGGATCTCGCTGACCATGGCTGCTGCTCTTTTGTCAGAGTCAACGCGCCAGTCTTCATACAGATCCAGCATGTTGTTCCTGTTGAGATCTTTGAAAGCATATCCATCTGACTGGATAAGCTGAAGCCCGGAACTCTTTGAATATCCAAGGATTACACCATTTTCATTTGTTACCATGGTCCAGCCGTCGGGAGTCAGTGATTCCGTCCACCTGACTTTTCCCGTTCCAAGACGGTCGGTTTTCCTGGGATAATCTTCGGTATTACAGGTGGTAAAAAGCAAAGTTGAAAGTCCTGTCAGTGTTCCCAGAACAAACAGGATTTTTTTTAATGAAATTATATCGTAAAATAAGTTCATTGATTTACCTCCTTCCGTAATTAAATTTTAAATATCTCATATAAAAATAAGAGCGCTTATTTCATTGCCTTATGCTATGTCGATCGTTAAAATTTTTCGTAATGAAGACATCTGACGATCAAAATTTTTATTTGTAACATAGTAACTGGTATCAGGCCTGAATGGGTTCAGATCTCTAAAGAAAAGATCATTCTGATATCAAATTTACGAAATAAGTCATTCACCGGATAATTAATTATTATCATTCAGGCCTTGCATTAAATTGTATATTTGCATAAATGCATAGAAAAACTGAAGTTAATAAATATCGGTAATGACTGCCCTGGAATTAATTATGTTGCTTCAGAAATTCCTGCCTGAAACAATAATAGTGGCACGGTGATATGAGAACGGGTATAACGATATATTAGAACCAAGGCAAATAAAAATCAAAATTCTTTACGTATGAAGAGACTAATTCTTCTGATTGCATTACTCTTTCAATTTTATTTTACAGGTTTCATTCAGGCGCAAACAAAACAAGATTTTTCCTCTCTGGCAGCTGATGCAGAACTCAGTCTTGAGAAAGGAATTGCCTTTATTCAATCGCTGGCCATTGAGGGTGGGTATGTATACCATTACAGTATTGATGGTAAAGAAAAATGGGGTGAAGGAAAAACAGATGATCGTACTGTTGAAGTTCAGCCTCCTGGTACTCCGGCTGTTGGCATGAGCTTTCTGAGAGCCTACAGGATTATGAAAAACAAGGAGTTCCTGAATGCAGCAGAGAATGCAGCTAATGCGCTCATTCTGGGTCAGAACGAAGCCGGAGGCTGGGATCATAAGATCTATTTTGATCGTCCCTCCGGGAAAACGGTAAGTTTCGATGATAATCAGACACAGAGCGCTATCAGTTTTTTGATGGCACTGGATCAGGAAATTGATAAGCCCTCTTTAAATGAATCAATAAAAAGAGCATTGGATCTGATGCTGGAATCCCAGTTAGACAATGGTGGCTGGCCTCATCAATATCCGAAGCAGGGTAATTATCACGATTATGCTACTTTCAATGATCAGGGTATTAACGATTGCATCAGAGTAATGATCGAGGCTGATACCTACTATAAAGAAGAGAACTATAGAAAAAGTTTACAGAAAGCAGGACGTTTCCTGATGATTTCCCAACTTCCTCCTCCACAACCGGGATGGGCACAACAATACAATGAATATCTGCAGCCAGCCTGGGCCCGGACATTTGAACCACCCGCCGTTGATCCATCTGCGAGTTTGCATAATATTAATAGTCTGATCGACCTTTTTTTGCATACCGGCAAAGAGGAATTCCTGGAACCTGTTCCTGATGCAATCCGATGGTTGAAGGCTTCCCGCTTACCTAATGGAAAATGGGGACGCTTTCTCGAATTAGGAACCAACAAGCCACTTTATTACGACCGGGGACGTATCCGGGTAGATTCGTTACAACAGCTTTCTCTGGAAAGACGGACCGGATATGCTTATGAAGTGAATCTTCAGGATGCGCTGGAAGCTGTTGAATTGAGGCTTTACCATGTAACCAATCCGGATATTGCCCATCCGGAGATTGATATGGAAATCAAATTAATTGAATTAGCTGCTGATGTCCGGGAAATAATTAAAAATCAGGACAAAATGGGGCGGTGGATTGTTCATCAGGACCAATTCCGGAAAGAAGTACAGGGCAAAGTATGGAATGGAGAATACCGGATAGAAGACCGTATTTCCAGTTCCCTTTTTAATCGTAATGTAGGAGTGTTATGTGCCTTTCTGGAAGCTTATAAGGATTTGCAGGCTATCAAAATACCCGGTAAGTGATAAAACTTTAAAAAATGAATCTGTGATAATACTGATGGTTTCTTACACCTTTAACCTGCCTGCATCATTGGATGCACCCCGTTTACGAAGTAATCTGATAAATCAGAAAATAACTGCACCAAACATTATTATTACAAAAGCAGATACTCCTGCCCCTATTTTTGCGATTGCCGGAAAGCCCAATTTTAAAGTGAAATCCATAGGAAGGTTGACGGCTATGGCCTAAAGGGCACAATAATAACATACTCGTCGGGAAACCGAATGACATGCCTGAGGCATCCTTAATCAACCATGAATGGCAACAACCTCTGAAAAACTGATTATTCTGATATCAAATGTATAAAATAAGTCATTCAACGGATAATCAATTATTTTCATTAAGGTCATAGAAAATATCAGGGGAGATATAATTTGATAAAAGTGCCGGTATAAAATTTTATTTCCATCCGTATGTACAAAATGGTGGCTCCTCAGTTTCTAAATGTGTATTTTTAGCATCTGCTACCATACAATTCTTTATGTTAGTTTAAAAATATAAAATTACAGCCTTATGAAGTACATCATCTTGTTACTCACATTGTTTTCCGGCGTATCGGGTATTGCTCAGGGACAGACCAAATATCCGTCTGAAAATGTGATAATAACAACCAGAAAGAATCCTACCCGGGTTTGGACAAATGAAAAGGAGGAACTTTTTATAAATGTATCTCCAAAAGATTTCCGCAATTTTAAAGCAAATGGATTTGTCAGCTATGGTGACTTCGGAGCCAAAGGTGATGGGAAAACCGATGATATAGATGTCATCGCTGCGACACATGCGTTCGCCAATCAGCACGGTTATAAGGTAAAAGCCGACGAAGAGGCAACATATTATATCAGCGGAAAGGACCGTACGGCAGTTATCCGGACCGACACCGATTTCGGAAATGCTGCTTTTATAATTGATGATTCAAACGTACAGAACCGTAATTCACATATTTTCCTCGTCAGTTCCGGGCATATTCCTTTCAAACCTCAGGGGATATCATCACTTAAGAGAAATCAGGAGAAACTTGATATATCCCTGCCTGGTACCTGCCTGATCAGTGTAACCAATTCCATTGTAAAACGATATATCAGGTTCGGTCCGAACCAGAATAACGGATCCTCACAGACGGATATATTTATTGTAGACAGGGACGGCAGAGTGGATATGAAGGCTCCTATAATATGGGATTTCGATCAGATAACTGAAATCACTGCACTTCCTATTGATGAGACAACCCTTTCAATTACAGGGGGACGCTTTACAACGCTAGCCAACAGTGCCGAATCAAAATACACATACTACAGCCGGGGTATCGCTATAAGACGGTCAAATGTTATCGTGGATGGATTGGAACATCATATCACAGGCGAGGGAGATCATGGAGCTCCTTATGGCGGATTTATTTATGTCAGTGAATGCTCCTATGTAACAGTCCGTAATACCCTGCTTACCGGACACAAAACCTACCAGACCATAGGCTCGGCAGGAGTTACAGTCTCCATGGGCAGCTACGATATTTCAGTCAACCGGGCTCTCAATGTATCATTCGTGAACTGCAGCCAGACTAATGACATCAAAGACAGCAGATACTGGGGAATACTGGGATCTAACTATTCTAAGAACCTCCTTTATGACAGTTGCACCTTTTCCCGCTTCGATGCTCACATGGGAGTCGCCAATGCTACAATACGTAATTCCACTCTGGGGCATCAGGGAATAAATGCTATCGGCAGCGGAATATTTACTGTGGAAAATTCAACAATATATGGAAGAAATCTAATCAATCTGCGTTCAGACTATGGCAGTACGTGGCAGGGTGAATTCCTCATCCGGAACTGTGTTTTCATTCCCGGAGCCGGAAAAGCAAGCACTGCCAGCCTTATCGGAGGATCTTATTCCGGAGATCATGATTTCGGCTACACATGTTATATGCCGGAACGGATAACGATAGAAAACCTTCAGATCGACGACTCCGGACTTCCGGCAGACTACAGGGGCCCGGCAATTTTTGCTGATTTCAATCCAAAAATGACTGATGACTCCTATGTGGAGAAGTTTCCCTATATCAGAACCAGGGAAATCATCCTCAGGAATGTCACTATCGCCAGCGGAAAGACCTTAAGAATCAGCGATAATCCTTATATGTTCAGAAATGTGAAGACTAACATCCATTAACAGACATCCTTTTGCTTCTGTTTTCCGTCTTCCGTTTTCCGTCTTCTGTCTTCCGTCTTCTGTCTTCTGTCTTCCGTCTTCCGTCTTCCGTCTTCCGTCTTCCGTCTTCCGATTTTCGTCCTGTCTATAGAAAAATTTGTTGAAATCAAAACTTTATATTTACTTTGCATTTCAAAGTACTTTCATATGGAGAATAACATTTCATCGGCTGAAGATCTGAAAACCATCAGAAAAATCATGGAGGATTCAACGAAATTCCTTTCGCTGAGCGGTCTTTCGGGGATCTTCATGGGCTTATTCGCGATTGCAGGAGCCATGATCGCAATCTTTCTGATCCCCGGGAACTGGATGATACTTTTTAATGAGTCCCTTAAAACCAGTACTAACAATGGAACATCTGCTGTTGCGTTAAAACTGATCCTCGATGCTTTGGTAGTTTTAGTCCTTTCAGTCATATCTGCATTTTATTTCTCATTCAGAAAAGCAAGACGGTCAGGGAAAGCATTCTGGACACCGGTTTCAAAAAGACTTCTCTTAAATCTGTTCATCCCTTTGATCGCAGGTGGCACTTTTGCATTGATCCTCATTATACAGCGTCATGGTGAGCTGATCATACCTGTATTCTTGATTTTTTACGGGCTCGCGCTCATAAATGCCGGAAAATTTACTTACAGTGAAATTTTCTATCTGGGTATTTTAGAAATTTTTACGGGCCTTGCTGCAGCTCTTTTTCCTGACCTGGGATTGTTGTTCTGGATCATCGGATTCGGAATTCTCCATATAGTTTATGGAGTAATGATGTACAGAAAATATGAAGCATGAAAGACCTTATATCAGGTTTAAATAAAGTCTTTGACAGCAGGATAAGGCTCGGAATAATGTCAATCCTGATGGTAAACGATTCCTATGATTTCAATAGTCTGAAGGAATCCCTCAATATCACCGACGGTAACCTGGCCAGTCATCTCAAGGCGCTGGAGGACAGGGGATTGATAGAAGTAAAAAAACAATTCATTGGAAGGAAACCAAATACAAGTTATAACATTACAACAGAAGGTATCCAATTATTCAGGGAACATCTGAATGCTCTTGAAAAACTCATAAGAACACATTAAAATTTATCTATTAACCATGCGTGACGAAATTAAAACCAACCTCGGTAATCCCGAAATCCTTGAAAAACTATACCGCAAGGACAGAAAGGCTTTTAAAGCAGCTTTCGAAAGTATTTACACTGAAATTGAAAGCACAGAAACAGTAAAATTCTGGAAAATCCGTCTTGATTATGACATCAGGCCGGATACACCTAAAACATTTACACTGACCGAATTAATAACGGTATTTGTTTTTTGTGTGATTGTTGTATTTCTTGTAAAGATCCCTTCAATATTCAACCTCAGCTTTCCTGAAGATATCTTTTATATGAGGAACACAGCCATTATTGTCTTTTTCGGGTTGACATTGTACACAGTCTGGTTTAACAGGATCAAAGATATTAAGAAATTGATCATGACTGCTATGGCATTTCTCATTGCAGCCATTTATATTAACCTGCTTCCCTCAGACAGTCAGGGCGCTGCGGTGATTCTTGTATATATTCATCTTCCTTTTCTGATGTGGTTTATATATGGGATCGTCTTTACCGGCTATGAATTCAGGAATCTGGATAAAAGGATTGACTTTATAAGGTTTAACGGAGACCTGGTCATTTTCTATGCACTGATAGCAATTGCGGGAGGTCTTCTGACGGCGATAACAGTTGGTCTGTTTGATTCCATCGGATTGGATATAGAAAAGTTCTATGGAGAAAACATAATCATAACGGGAGCAGCAGCTGCGCCTGTAGTTGCAGCCTTTTTAATAGAAAAATTTCCGGCTCTGGTCAGTAGAACGGCACCTTTAATAGCAACAATCTTCAGTCCCTTGGTCCTCATTACACTGATCGTTTTCCTTGTGACTATATTAGTGACAGGAAAAGATCCCTATAATGACCGTGATTTCCTGCTGGTATTTAACATAATGCTGCTCGGAGTGATGGCAATAATCATCTTCTCTGTTTCCGAAACATCAGTAATAAAAAACCAGAAATTCAATGCTATAATATTGTTTGTCCTGTCGACCGTTACAATAATCATCGATCTCATTGCACTGTCTGCGATCTTCTACAGGTTAGGCGAATACGGACTGACACCCAACAGGCTGGCGGTACTCGTCTCAAATATCCTGGTCCTGATAAACCTGGTCCTTATAATGGCCGGTCTCTTCAGGATCAATTTTAAAAAGAAGGATTTTACGATTGTTGAAAAGACAGTCTCGAAATTCCTTCCGGTTTATCTTGCCTGGATACTGATAGTGATCTTTGCCTTCCCGGCTATTTTCGGGTTAAGGTAAAAACGTTTTTTTCACAGGTCCGGAATTCTTATCAGGACACAAATACCAGGATCTTAATCATTCACTTCATTATCTGATAATGCGGGAAGCCGGTTCATTCTATATTTACCAGGACGCCCCGAAGCGGGGTTACAGGTTGCATTCTTCCGGGAGATCTCATAAGAGCCGGAGCTGATTTTGGCCCAATTGTAACTGTCACTGATCCGTTCATTTCCGAGAATCTGCATTCGATTGTCTGTGAACCAAGGCTTTCCTCAACAAAACGAGCCGTAATTTCAAGTGTACCGGAATCAGTCCAGGAATAAGCCGATGCCACTTTAACAGATACAAGAGGCACAGAATAACTGGCATCAACCGATTTTGAAGGGCTTCCACGGGGAGGAGCCAGCAATGAGTTTAGTTTGGAATTAACCGTCTTCCAGCTTCCCTGACCGGCTTTAATCATTGATATCTGGTTATTCCTTTTCATTGCAAAACTGCATTCATTATCACTGAAACCGAAATATACCGACTGGATCTGGTAATCATTATCCCCGATCATAAACTCCTTTCCGGAAATTTTCTTCTCAAAACCAGATTCTGACCGGCCGGAAAGCTGAGGTTTCAGAGACAGTCCTGATTGCTTTTTCTGCAGATTACTATAAGATACAGGATCTGATTGAATTGCCTTGTTTGATTTTATTGCAGGGATCAGATAATTATGGACAAGGTTTAATTCTTCCTGTGTGTTTTTTGCATTAGCAGTTAAAACGACAATTGCATCCTTATCAGGAAATAAGATTACAAACTGACCTGCCATCCCGTCAAGGCGGACACTATTATTTCTCCCCCTCCACATTTGATAGCAATACCCCTGAGCCCAGTCATCCTTGTCCTTTGGCGTCTTAGTAGAAGGATCTCTGCTTTCAATCTTGAACGAAGTCGCTTCCTTTACCCATTCTGCCGGGATCAGTTGTTTGTTGTTCCATTTGCCGCTCTGCATCAGCAGTTGCCCGAATTTAGCAAGATCTTCTGTCCGGAGCCTCAATCCCATCAACCCCAGATTTATTCCCTGTGAATTCTTGTCCCAGTCCATTCCGCGAATAGATAACGGAGTGAAAATTCTTGGCTTCATGTAATCAAAAAGGGTTTGGCCGGTAACCTGCTGGACGATTGCTGAAAGCATAAAAGTTGCCATGTTGTTGTACTTAAATACAGTACCCGGTTTATGAACCGGTTCATCTTTGAGGAAAGCAGTGATCCAGTCCTCATCATTACCGGCTAACATTGCAGGAGGATCCTGACCTACTGACATAGTTAACAGGTTCTCCACGGTAAGTTCCTTCATTTGTTCACCAACTGTGTCGGGCAGGGAATACGGGAAGAAAGAAATAACCTTATCACTCAGTTTCAATCTGTTTTCTGAAACGGCAAGACCGATACCCGTTGCAGTGAAGGTCTTACTGGCAGAGTAAAGGAGATGTTTATAATCCGGACCATAAGGATCCCACCATCCTTCAGCAATTACTTTCCCATGTCTCAGGAACATGAAACTATGAATTTCCTGCCTGCCGGTATCAATTGCATTCAAAAAGTCAATGATACCGAATGAGGCAACTCCTTCAATTTCCGGAATGCTTCTCGGCAATTTGTCGGTGTTCTGTGCTGTTGTATTAAAAGTGTATCCTGACCAGATCAGGATAAGGATGACTTTAAGTCCGCTTAACAGGCTTTTCATGTTGTTAATTGTTATTAGTTAATGGCACTATAAAGCTATTATTTTATTTGAAAATCAAACCCAGGATCAGGTGGTGAAATACAGGATATTAAAATATATTTGCAGAAAACTGTTATATGAAATTATGACATCAGGATTGTGCCTGCCAGTTGTAAAAAGATTAAACATTTAAAGACATATTTGTTCTGCTTTAAAGAATCCGCAATGAAACCAATAAACACAAATTTATAATGATGAAAAAATTTTCTTTATGCCTTGCGCTCGTTGTAATAATTACGTTTTACAATTCAGCCTTATCACAAACCATTTCAAAGGAGGAGCTTATATTTCTGACATCGGAATGGAAGGGTGAACGATTTCCGGATGGCCGGCCGAAGATATCTGATGATCTTCTTAAGCGGGCAAAGAATCTTGTTATAGAAGATGCCTGGCAGATCCTGAACAATGAAGGATATATAAACCAGTTTGAAGGAAACTGGAAGATGGTCAGGTCTGGTGTTCCGGTTATAGGCAGGGCTGTAACTGCTACCTTTATGCCAACAAGACCTGATATAGAAAAGAATATTAAAGAAAGAGGCTGGAAAAATGGATTTGCAGGGAATACAAATTCCTGGCCCATTTCTGTCCTTCAGAAAGGAGATGTTTATGTTGCCGACTGCTTCGGCAAGATTAAAGGTGGTACTTTAATGGGCGATATGCTCGCTACCTCAATATATTCCAAAACCGGCACCGGCGTTATATTTGATGCAGCAGCCAGGGATCTGACAGGTATATCTGCAATTGACGGATTCAATGCTTATGTACGTGACTTTCATCCCTCATTCCTTGTTGATGTAGTTCTCACAGGATTGAATACACTGACCAGGATCGGAGAAGCTATTGTAATGCCGGGAGATCTTGTTATCAGTGACGATGAAGGCGTTCTTTTTATACCGGCACATATGGCTGAAAAGGTGATAGCAACAGCCGAATTCATGACAGCCCGCGGCGCTTTCAGCAAGGCTATGCTGAAAGAAGGACGCTATACATCGGGCCAGGTCGATTCTCAGTGGACAGATGAAATAAAGGAGCACTTCCTCAGATGGCTGAAGGAAACTAACAGTGAAATAAAGATAACCAGGGCCCAGCTTGATGAATTCATGTCTAAACGG
Organism: Bacteroidota bacterium; assembly: GCA_029564935.1. Classification (GTDB taxonomy): domain Bacteria; phylum Bacteroidota; class Bacteroidia; order Bacteroidales; family VadinHA17; genus LD21. The sequence goes on along the minus strand of JAKQPD010000040.1, from coordinate 701 downwards.
ACCTGGTAACCAACCATGTGTTAATAACCAACTGAAGGATTAATTTAACTTTTCCGGGATTTATAAGACTGTCCCGGAAGGCTCTATTAAATTTGTCCGATGAAAACTACAAATGGCTCAATAATTCTCTGGCGGAAAATCGTGATGATTTTTATCATTTCAGCCGGTACATTTCTGTTAAAAGCCCAAAGTAACAGTCCTCCGGCTGACAAAGTCCTTTTCGACGGGGTATCACTGAACAACTGGCAGGTAATAGATTATGAAGGTCACGGAGCAGTATCCATTGCAGACAGTTGTATTATAATCGGTAAAGGAGAATATATTTCAGGTATCAGGTGGACTGATGATTTTCCAAAATCAGGTTATGAGGTTACTCTTCTCGCAAAACGGGTTGAAGGGAATGATTTCTTTTGCGGGATGACCTTTCCCGTCAAAGAGTCATTTTTAACTCTTGTTCTGGGCGGATGGGGAGGATCATTGTGCGGGCTCAGCTGTATTGACGGGTATGATGCTGCAAACAATTTTACAAGTAAAATTTTCTATTTCGGAACAGACAAATGGTGGGCTGTTCGTCTGAGAGTTACTGAAAAAAAGATTGAGGCATGGGTTGACCAGGATAAAATAGTTGATTTTACAATTGGTAATTCCGGTTTATCCCTTCGGATGGAAGTAGAGTCATCAGTACCATTCGGAATTACAAC
>JAKQPD010000037.1 GCA_029564935.1 Bacteroidota bacterium | reverse complement strand
GCACTTGAATCAAATGCGCCCACATAAACATCATTCCTGAAATCGTACATTATGCCCATCAGGGAACCGAGATTTGATGTGCCGGTAAGTTTATGCCCCATCTTTTCAAGTGCCTTCCTGGTATCAGGAGATAACAGATTTTCCTCATAGGTAATCTGGTCAGGAAGCCATTGATGATGGATTTTCATGGCTTCAATAGCCCTTTTTACGTTCATATTATATTCAACCACACACAAAATAGTCTGAAAAACCGTGTTAATGATAGTTCTTCCGCCAGGACTGCCAATTATAAGATAAGGTTTCCCGTTTTTTGCCACAATGGTTGGGGTCATGCTTGACAACATTCTTTTACCAGGTTCGATCAGATTAGGTTTCGTTCCGATCTGGCCTGAATTTGTGGTTATTCCCGGAACAGGATTAAAATCTCCCATTTCGTTGTTGAAGATGAATCCGAGTTTTTCTGCAATAAGCCCTGAACCATAACTATACTCAAGAGTATAAGTCAGGGAAACTGCATTCCCTTCCCTGTCAATAACCGAAAAATGAGTGGTATTATCTCCCTCACTGATAAAGCTGAATGCCGACGGATCACTCACTGAAGCTTTTTGCATATCAATACTGTTAAACAGTTTACGGGCATAGTCCTTTGAAATTAGTTTTTCAACAGGCATTTCCGGATTGAAATCAGGATCGCCCAGACATCTGGCCCGATCAGCGAATGCCCTTCTCATGGCTTCAGCAAGAAAATGGACATATTCTGCAGAATTGAATTCAAGTTTTTTGAAATCAGCCATTTCCATTATGTTCATCATTTCAAGCAGAGCCACACCACCCGAACCCGGAGGAGGCATTGTATAGATCTTGTATTCTTTATAAGTTCCTTCAAGTGGTTTCCTTTCAATTGCTTCATATTCTGCCAGGTCTTTCATAGTTATCAGACCATGATTTTTCTTCATGAAATCTGCTATCTCTTTTGCTACTTCTCCCTTGTAAAATCCGTCATGGCCTTTGTCCCGGATAATGGATAAGGTATTAGCCAGTTCCGGTTGCTTCCAGATTTTTCCTGGCTCCGGGATCCTTCCGTCATCATTCCTGAAGAAAGAGTTCAGAAAAGGGAATTCATCACCTTTCGCTTCATATTTTTTTGCATCAGAGTAGAGGGACCAGTTCATCTCAAAGCCTTTGGATGCAAGATCAATTGCAGGCTGAACTACATCACGCCAGGGTAGTTTTCCATATTTTGAATGTGCCAGAAACAAACCTGCAACTGTACCTGGCACACCTACTGCTTTGGCAGAAAAATGGTTGGAGTCATTTATGAGTTGTCCAGTGCTGTCAAGAAACATTTCAGCAGTAGCTCCCAGCGGTGCTTTTTCCCTGAAATCGATGGAAGTTGTCCAGCCATTTGAGTTCATAAAAACCATGAATCCACCTCCGCCTATATTTCCTGCGGCTGGATGTGTAACTGCCAGGGCGAAAGCTGTTGCGATTGCTGCATCGATGGCATTTCCACCTTTCTTAAGGATTGAGATACCGGTTTCGGAGGCTATGTTACTTGATGAAACGACCATGCCATTCCTGCCATATGTCTGGCTATAAAGCTGGCCGGAACTGATCAATATCAGCAACAGCAGGTAAAATGTCTTTATTATTATTTTATTAAATGATTTCAGCCTATTAATAATTGTCCTTTCTGCAAGCCTTATGGCTGTTGATGCCAGTAGTACCATAACAATATTTACAAATTTCATGGATTTTATCTAATTTGGTTCATTCAAAAACAAACCTCAGATAAAGATAAAGATTATGAAAAAAATTTGCATCGTCATTGGTATAATTCTGCTTAATCTGAATTCGTATTCACAGGATTATCCCTTCAGGAATGTAAAGCTGCCGGAAAATGAAAGGATCAATAACCTCATTTCCCTGATGACCCTGGATGAGAAGATAAGCTGCCTTTCAACCAGACTGGCTGTGCCGAGACTTGGCATAACCGGG
>JAKQPD010000036.1 GCA_029564935.1 Bacteroidota bacterium | reverse complement strand
GACCAGTCGGGCCCCCGGTGACGAAGCTTATTGGACATTTTAAGTACCACGGGTTTCAGCTCCGAATAGTTTATTTTCAAATCAAAGACACCAACAATTCCGCACATATATCCCTTTTTATTAATTAAATATTCCCCGGACCGGATACAGTTTTTTAACTGATCCGGGAAATGCAAAACTAATAAATATAATGATTGTTCAATAAATAAATATAAATATTTTATGATTATTAATCACATATTATAATCACATAACTATATTTACTAATATTTATTAACTTTTATATGCCTTTCTGTTATTTTTATTAATTCCTTAAATCTGATTGCAATCAATGAGGGAATAAGGTTATCTGAAATTTCCTTTTTAACCGCAGAGTACGCCGGGAAGGCGCAAAGGGCGCAACGTTGAATTAGTGTAATGTTCAACCTTAGCGATCTTTGCGTAATACATTTGTGATCTCTGCGGTAAATTTCTGACTTATTTTTCCCTGGAAAATCTGCCTGTCTGGACGATCCTTCCATCCTGAAATATTATCCAGCCCTGTTTTCCATCCTCATGAGGAAGATAACTTTCAAATGTATTTTGTGTGGCTTTTATTAGCGGAAGGGATCCTGTTTTTGTGAAATCCTCTTTACCCAGACCAAGGCTTTTCAAATCGGGAGCATAACAGCTGAATTTTTTATAATACTCAGTTTCTGCATAATAAACCATCCTGAGCGCCCACTTTTCATCCTTATCACTGTCGGACACAAATGATTCAGTACCGGTACCGGCCCTGATATCTGAAAACTGCAGGTATCCCCACATTTCAGGCATATGCATATTGATCCTGCCCTGAGGTGACCATACCCAGTTATTCTCAGGATAAGGCTTACCGGTTGCAGGGTTGATCTCTTTCTTATATTTTCCGTTCTCAATGATCGTCCTCCATTCCACCCTTGAGAAATCTATCCGCCACTGATCTCCGGCTTTCGGAAGGCCCGTCCTGTTACATTCCTTCAAAACCTGCAAGGGTATCGCTATTTCAACACTCCAACCCTGATCAATATCGGAAGGATCATTTATCGTTCCCTTAATATCGGTCCCAACCTTAAGTCCGTTTATGTCCCAGTTATTCACAGCAGGACCGCCGTCACGGTATGGCTTTATAAGAAGAAGATCCCATGGCGTACTGTAGGCGTTCACCTCCAGCTCGTAATAAGTATGAGTGTCTCCGTCGGGATCAATGAATATTTCAAAATCGTTATCATAAAAGATGACTGTGTCCCTTTGTCTTAGTGTTGCCCATATATGTGGTTCCTCAAGCTCCGCCGCAACATAAAGGTAAGAATCATCCCAGAGCATCTTTGCCCGGGTTCTGAAGTCAGGTTGCGGCTTCGCATCTCCTTCTATATCCACGAAATTG
>JAKQPD010000035.1 GCA_029564935.1 Bacteroidota bacterium | reverse complement strand
TCATAATCCTCCCTGTAATTGAGATTATAATACCATCCCCTGCCATCAAACGGGATAAACTTTGTTTCAACCATTCCAAACAAACCGGAAATTTTAAGTTTCTTTTCATTAAGCAGGTGCAGGGCTGAAGGAATTACCGATTTCCTATAGATTGCATGAAGGGGTTCATACTCATCATTCCCGTTAACGGGTATAACAATATCTGCCCCAGCCGAAAGGTCAAGCATATTAGCTATAAAATCTATCCTGATATCGGGTATGTCGCAGGCCGTAATAAAATTCAGATCATTCCCCGAACTGAGCAGACAGGAATAGATTCCCATCAGAGGACCCAAACCTTTTAATTCATCCTGTATAACCCGTTTCCCCAGAAATCCGTATTTTTCAGAATCATCTGCACCAATCAGTATTTCGCTGAAATGAGGTTCAAGCTGGGCGGCGATATACTGTATCATCGGGACACCTTTTAGTGGCATCATACTTTTATCAATCCCTCCCATCCTTGTGTTTTTACCCCCTGCAAGGATAATTGCCGTCACTTTCCTGAATTTCATCCTTCCCAAAAGGTTTCAAATCAATTATCAGACTGTAAGATAAAAAGAAATATATTAAACCATAAAGGATTACACAAAGTAATCACAAAGTATAAGAATTTTAATAGTTTTAACAACGTAATAATTATTATAAATGAAATCCCCTGTACCAGGGGAAATTTAGTACCTTTTGCATATCAAATAACTTAAGATGGATCAACACGGACTCCCTGGGATGAACCGGATCCCTGCAGCCGGATAGCTCCATTCAAACTTTCAACTGTAAGGATAAAAAAATAATTAAAACTTAGATTATGAATGAAAAAACTAAATTAAAACAGGAAGAAAACCGTATTCTTTCAATAGACTTTTTCAGGGGTTTTACAATGTTTATGCTGGTAACTGGAATTGCCACAGTATTTAACGGACTGGTGGATGAAGGAAAAGGTGGCGCTGTAATCGCATTTTTAGATAAGCAACTGGAGCATGCGGAATGGAATGGACTATATGCCTGGGATCTCATCCAGCCCTTCTTCATGTTCATAGTTGGCGTGGCAATGCCATTCTCCCTTGCGAAAAGGCTGGCAAGGGGTGACAGCTGGAAAAAAGCTTTTTATCATGCCCTGACCCGTTCTTTCTGGCTGCTTGTTCTTGGCTTTATGCTGGGAGCAGGAAGGGATTCCTTTGATCTTACAAACGTCCTTGCCCAACTGTCATTTACATATTTAGTGTCATTTCTGTTATTACAAAAGAATGTAAAGTGGCAATTATTTGTTTCGTTTGCAATGATCCTGATATCCGATCTGCTTTATCGCTTCTGGCCCGTGGAAGGATTTAATCAGCCATTCACCCCGGATCATAATTTTGGCTCCTGGGTTGATCTGGCCATCACAGGAGGTTTAAATTCGGGTCACTGGGTTGCATTTAATGCTGTCCCGACTGCTGCACATACAATATGGGGTACAATTATAGGGAAGTTACTTATGATGGAATGGCCTCACAGGAAAAAGTTACTTATCATGATTTCAGCAGGGCTTGCCGGGATCATAATCGGATATTCAATGGATCATTTTATACCCATCATTAAACGTATATGCACCAGTTCTTTCATTATTGCAAGTGGAGGATGGTGTCTGATTGCAATGGCACTTTCATACTGGCTTATCGATGTAATGAATTTCAGGAAGCTTGCCCTGTTCTTTGCAATTGTCGGGATGAATCCTATATTCATTTACCTTTTTTCCAATCTGGGTGGGAAGCGGCTGCTTACCCGCATGGCAGAACCCTTTACATACAGGCTTTTCTCATGGACCAGCGATATCGCAATTAATATGATAACAATAATTGTCGTTACAGCTATGGTCTGGTATATCTGCTATTTTCTTTATAAACGAAAGGTATTTATTAAAATTTAATCCCCGTCACTAATCTGTTGATAAACTGCCCCTTTATGTTCAAAAGCAGTTTTAGGGCAATTTATGAATTTAGTAAATTTGTATGCTTGACTTCATTTCGATGAAGATACCAATAGTATGAATTCTAAATGATTTTTAAAATGAAAAATCTTACTAAATTACTTTTTGCCGCCATTGCTATTTTTATGATTGTTTCGTGCGATCGTGATAAGGATCGTCCGGAGAAATTCAGTACAATGACCGTTGAGGAAAATAAAGCCGCTGTTGAGAATACAGGGATCGATCTGGTCGGGGTTCTCGAACGTTTCAGAGCTACCAAAACTGTCGAAGCAGCTGGTAACATGATCGAGATCACTGAATCCGGCAAATCAAAAGGAATCCAGGGATTCACCGGAACAGGACTCTATTCAGTTATTAAAGCCGTTCAGGGAGCTGCCGGACGAACCGGGCAGGTGAACGATGTATTTGAAGCTGTAAAAGGCTGTGCTGAAGAGGATCCCGAGAGCATAAGAGAATTCTGGGATGAGAATGTCGGAACTTATACATGGAATCCGTCAATTTCGGATTTTGATATCGACCTTGGAGGTGACAAGTTCATTATTAAGTTCCCCTCGTCAGATGTATCCACTACAAATGATGCGACCTTCACTGTCTATGATTATGAAGGAGTCACAATAAGTAATCCACTCGACGAAGAATACACAGGTGATCTGCCTGTCGGATTAAAAGCTGATCTGAAACTTGGTACCCAAACCCTGGTGACTTTTGTCTTCGGTGCAAGCTATAATGAAGACGGAGTCCCTAATGCAATAGCTGCAGACCTTGATATCGAAGGATTTAAATTTGAGGTAGATGTAACCAACGACACGAAAATAGTGTCAGCAAGCTACAAATTCCTCGAAAAAAATGAGGTTATCATGAACATGTCTGCCAAGGTGAATGGGTTGTTTACAGGTGATAACATCAACGATAATTCAGTCCAGCACACTGACAGATGGGTATGTGACCGGGTTCTGAATCCCAACACACAGGAATATGAAGATGTATATTGTGAAGATACCTGGGAAGAAGTGGAGTTTGAAGAAGTCGCACATACCGCAAATGCTGAATTTCAGCTTATGAATCTTGCTGTCAGGGGGCAAATGGATATAAAGAACCTGGTCGATAAGATCAGGATCATTGAAGATGACTACTATGAAGATGAAGCGATTGATGAGGAAACTTATTGTGACCGCATGGCTGATGAGTTAAATTCATATGTCAATCTGAGACTCGTTAAAATTGATAATAATGAGATTATTGCCAAAGTTGAGGCCTATGTTATTAATGATACAGAATGGGAGTATGAGGATTATGACTTAGGCTTCCGGCTTACATTCGGTGAAGGATCACCAATAGATATGGAAACATATTTCGAGGAGGGATTTGACGACTTCATTGACAGCCTGAATGACCTTCTCGAAGACATCTGCAATGACTATGGCATTGATTATGATCCGATAGAATACTAAAAGGGTATTAACTGACAATTCATTGGAAAGCTCCTTTTAAGGGGCTTTCTTAATTATGATAGTATAATACTTTACCCCATAACCTCCCCAGACACCAAGCCCGTCACCACGGATATTGGATTTTATCACTGAAAGCGATGAGGCAAAAGGATTACCTGTATTAAGTATCTCATCCTGGAAAGAATTCCAGAATTCATAATGAGCTTTATCAATTGAACAGAATTTTATGTTTACTGTATCTCCCAGGCTGAAATACTCATTCTTCATGGCTGAAAGATAAGTTTCCCTTCCTCTGAAAAGACTGAACCCGAATTTCTGACCCCCGAACATTTCATCGCTCAGTCCCATTACCATTGATGAGTAGAACCGCCGGTCTTCCCCTGTAATCTGCGACAGTATCCGGTAATAATTCCTTGTCCCCGGAGGATCGGTAAATTCAATGTAAATCGTTCCGAGGGAATCTGAATCTTCGTTTAACTCAAAAAAGAGTGTGTCCAGACTTACCTCCGGTGGAATTGTTGTCTCCCCCGAAGCAGACCTTCCTCCGTAGGTGGCTGTAAGGGTATAAGTTTTACCGGTTTCACCTTTTATTTCATTTCCTTCATAAATAAATGGTGGAAAATAATTATCATTCCTTCTGAGCGTCAGGTATTCACTTCTCTCTCCTTCAGTAAGTATCACTGATGCCCGAGTAAGAACCAGCTCTCTGAGAGATGCGGAATCAAGTGAAGAAAAGTATGGCGCATTCCTCGTCAGAAGCACTTTTGCATATTGTCCGTTCTCAATCCATCCGTCAATGACTATCATATCATCCGGATCCATCAGATCATACTCGGGCAGTTTATTACAGAATGTAAAAAGCTGAATAATAATCAGAATTGAAATATTTCTTAAAAACCCTCTCATATCTGTCAAAACATAAAATTCCAGCTTACCGATGGTATCACCGGGAAGAAACTTACCTGTAATGCCTTAATCTTCAGCGAATAATTTTCCAGATCTCCGGTAGCCTGAAAATACAGGAAATATGGATTTGCCCTGTTGTAAACATTATACACAGAAAAGATCAGTTCCGACGGCCATTTCTTATTTATGATGATTTTTCTTGTCGCAGACAGATCCAGCCTGTGATATGGAGGCATCCTGAACTGATTGATATCTCCGTACTGATTCACAATATTGCCCTGAATGATATACCTTCCTACCGGAATAGTAAAAGCATTCCCTGAAGTATAAATGAAAATACCCGAACAATTCCATTTCTGATTTATCTCCCAATTCAGTGTAAGGGCCAGGTCATGACGTCTGTCATATTTGGCGGGATAAAAATAACCGCTGTTAATTTCATCGAATTTCTGTTCTGTACGGGACAATGTATAGCTTATCCAGCCATTAAGTTCTCCCCTGCTCTTCCTCAGAAAGAGTTCCAGCCCGTAGGATTGCGCCATGCCTTCAACCAGGTTATCACTTAAAGTGCCGAATATTGAATTGTAAACAATTCCGCGAAGGAACTCCAGCTTATTATCCATCTTTTTATAAAAGACCTCAGCAGAAAGCTCATAATTACCATCATGAATCTTGCTGAAGTAACCAAGGCTCACCTGGTTTCCCATTTGCGGTCTGATCTCTGAAGTACTGGGTATCCAAATATCTGTAGGAAGTGTAGCAGAGGATGAAGATGCCAGGTGAATATACTGAGCGATCCTCATGTACGAAGCCTTAACCGATGAGTTGGCGTTTATCTGATATTTAGCCACGGCACGGGGTTCAACATTGTCAAAAAATGCGAGTGATTTATTCCAGGAATAATGGACGGTATCAGTCACCTGATCCAGGGAATTTGTTATCAGCCTGTCATAGGGGCCATGATGGCTGAAAAATGAAAATCTTAATCCTGCTGAAACCGAGAAGTTCTGCGTGAGCGGAAATTCATCATCAATAAATAAACCCCCTTCAAGGCCTGACAGCGAATTGAACTGTCCGAAATTAAGAAGGAATTTGCTGGCCTTTGCATTTATTTTGTTTGGGAGGAATTTATGCTCAGTAACTTCCATTCCAAAACTTAGTTTATGTGTAAGTAACTTCAGGTCGAATACGCTTTTTAAATTGTAATCTTCCACTGAGGAAAACAATCCGAAGGAATATTCATTCTGAAATCCGGACAGGTCAAAAACATACTCTGATCGCGAAAGGCTTGTCTTCAAAATGGATCTGTTCCTGAACCTGTGATTCCATTGTACTGATCCCAGGCTGTTGCCCCATTTAAGTCCTATATCCTGGTTGACCTCTCTCTGAAGCATTTTAAAGCTATCTCTTCCGTAATATGCTGATAATGATAAGATATCTCTCTCAGAAAGGTGAAAATTAAGTCCGGCATTCAGATCACCGAAGTTGTAGTAATTGTCCTTATTGAAGAAAGTCTTGTTCTTTACCAGGCCACTGACAAGAGGTAAAACAAAAAGCTCAAGATATGTCTTCCTTGCGCCGATAAGAAATGAGCTTTTTCCATTCAACAGCGGGCCGGTTACCGTAACCCTTGTCGAAATCAATCCCACACTTCCTTTTATTTCGGTTGAATCATTTTTTCCTTTAAAACTGTTAACCGTTATGACCGATGATAATTTACCTCCATATTTTGCAGGAATGCCTGACTTGATAATATTCACATCACTGACAGTCTCGGGATTAAAGACTGAAAGGAATCCAAGGATATGTCCGGGATTATAGACCTGGGCCTCATCGAACAATACCAGGTTCTGATCCACTCCGCCTCCTCTTACAATGAATCCGACATTGCCCTCCGATCCTGACTGTACCCCGGGCGTCAGACGTATCAATCCCAGAGGATCGGTCTCGCCCATCAACGCGGGCATTTTCATTATTTCTTTATTTGTAAGACGGAAAACTCCCATCCTGTTTGAGGTAACCCGGTCGTCAATCCCATCAGAGGATATCATAACCTCACCTAAAGAGACCTCTGCCGGCAGAAGTGAAACTGAAATTTCAGCATTTCCTGAAATGAAGATTACTGTATCAAGTACATGATACCCAAGATGAGAAAAGACAAGTTCCTGTTTCCCTTCCCTGAGTACGATCCTGAATACCCCTGCATTATCCGCGATCGTACCTCTTTGCGACGATCTTTCAAGGACTGAAGCATTTATCAGGAACCTCCCTGTAGCCCTGTCTGATATTGTACCCTGTAAAATATGTTCCTGTGAATGGCAATTATCTAAAAATAATACAAGCAAAAAAGCTGATAATATGGCTCTTACCATGAAATTACAAATATATTCCTTCCAGGGATGACCGGGGAAAACGAATCTCATCAGTACGTAGAGTATTGCATGGTAAATATACTAACATTTCCCGTGCAATTGTTTCTTAAAGCAGAGAC
>JAKQPD010000022.1 GCA_029564935.1 Bacteroidota bacterium | reverse complement strand
TACGATTTTTACCAGGGATGGGAGAAACCGACCATTTTACCTAAGATGACTGATGCTGCAACATACGCACAGATGATAAACGAAGTGAAAGCTTACAGAAACGAAGCTCCTACTTATTCAGCTGAAGACATAGAAAAATACAAATCGGGTGAATATCCCTGGACACATCCAAACACCGACTGGTATAAGGAGACCTTCAGGGCGTGGACAAATACCGGTCACCATACTTTCAGGGTTACAGGTGGTTCAAAAACATTCAGATATTTCGCATCTTTCGGAACACAATCTGATAACGGAACATATAAGAGAAGTGCAACCTCTTATAACAGGTACAACTTCAAAACCAATCTTGATGCACAGATTACGCAGAATATCTCGGTCAATTTTGATGTAAATGCATCCGAGGAAGATATGTCCTTCCCGACAAGGAGTACCGGTAACATTTTTGCAGGATTGATCAGGAATTTCCCGAATTCACCGGCTCTATGGCCAAACGGGCTTTATGGACCAGATATAGAATATGGAGATCAGCCTCTTGCAACATCAACTTTTGACGGTGGTTTCGATGATGACAAACATTACCGTATCAATCCCATGCTTACGGCAACAATTAAAATTCCGTGGGTAAAGGGTCTGACTCTTACAGGTAATTATGCTTATGATATGTATTTCCGGGTGAGAAAGTTCTTTGAAAAACCTATTACATTATACTTTTTCGATAAACCGGGATATCTTGCAGCAGGCAATACCGGGAAGGAAGACGGATCAGCCTTTTTAACAGGTATTCCCAGGGCAAGATTTGCCGAACCAAGGCTGACAGATTATTATTATGATTCAAAAAGGATAACGAATAGTGCAAAATTAAGCTATGAAAGATCTTTCGGAGTCCATAACGTAAGCGGTTTTATTGCTGTCGAAAGTACCGATTATCTGACTAAGGGCATCCAGGGGTACCGAAGATATTTTATTTCCGACCAGCTGCCATACCTTGCTGCCGGTGGTACCGATGAAATGAGTAATGGTTCATCAGTTGGGATTGATGCAAGGCTCAATTATTTCGGAAGGGCTACATACAACTATGCTGAGAAGTACCTGTTTGAATTTACTCTCCGGCGTGACGGATCACTCAGATTCTCGAAAGATGCCGGCCGTTGGGGTACTTTCCCCAGCGTTCTTTTAGGATGGAGGGTATCGAACGAAGATTTCTGGAAAAACAATGTCTCCTTTATGAATTATCTTAAACTTAAGGCTTCATGGGGCCAGATGGGTAATGATGCAGTGAATGCATTCCAGTATCTTACACTTTACGGATTTAATACAGGTTTTATAGCTGGATCATCCAAGAATTATGCTTCCGGACTGGCACAGTCAAGTGTGCCTAATCCTAATATTACCTGGGAGGTAGCCAATATTTTCAATGCAGGGTTTGAGTCACAGTTGTTTAAAGGCAGAATAAGATGGGATGTGGATGCATTCTACCAGAGGCGCACAAATATCCTATGGAAAAGAGATGCTTCAGTTCCCGATTTTACAGGAATCACATTACCTGATGAAAACTTTGGAATTGTCGACAGCAGAGGTATTGAATCAACCCTCGGATTTAATGGTGAGGCAGGTGATTTCAGTTACACGGTGAACGGGAACTTTGCCTTTGCACGGAATAAAATTGTTGAATATGACGAACCGGCAAGAGCAGTTGACTGGCAGAGATTTACAGGGCATCCTATAAATGCAGTTCTTCAATATAATGCAATAGGAGTATTTGACGATGCTGCTGATATGCCGGGTTATCCGCGTGTATCTGATTCATATGCTGCTAATTCGGGTGGCGGCGGTGGTATAATTATCGAGGACTATAATAAGGATGGTAAGATAAATGCTGATGACAGGATAATCTATGATTTTACAACAGTGCCCGAGATTACCTATGGTATGACAATAGGCCTGAACTGGAAGAACTTCTCTCTTACTACCCTGTTTCAGGGAGTTGGAAATACATGGTACAGGGCCGATTTCCCGATCATGGGAACCTGGGGTAATTACTGGCAGTATTATGCTGATGACAGGTGGACACCTGAAAATAAAACAGCATCAAAGCCAAGAGCTTTTGAAAGAGTTGAAGATTTCTGGAGGGAAAACTATCTTACAGACTTTGATTACTATAACCATGCTTTCATCCGTTGGAAAAATCTGGAGATTGGTTATAACCTTCCTCAGGATTTGATTCAGAAGATCAGACTGAAGAATCTCAGGATATATTTATCAGGTCAGAATCTGGCACTGCTCTATAATGCCTTTGCATACAAACACGATCCGGAAGTATCAAACGTCACGAGCTATCCGCTCCATAAGGTTTATGCTGTTGGTGTAAAAGTTGCATTCTGATGTTAATCTTTAAAAGGAAATGTTATGAAAAAGTTTATAAAAATTTTACTGTCATTAATACTGGTGCTTTTACTTCCAGCATGCGAATCTGAGCTTCTGGATAAGACACCACTGGATTCATATTCCGATGCAACCTTATGGTCCGATCCGGCACTTGCCAGCGCCTATCTGAACTATGCTTATTACCAGTTGAACCAGCCTTTCCAGGGAGTTATGCTGGGATCAATGTGTGATGAAATGCCTGTTGGAAGAGGTAGCAGCTCCCAGTCATATAATTTGGGTACCATGTCAGCTGATGTTCAGTCAGGATTGCCAGGCTGGCTGGGATGGAATACTACCAACTGGGGGAATATTCAAAGGATCAATCTGTTCCTTGATAATATTGACGGTATTTCTGCTAAATACCCGGCTTCTGAACAGGCAGCTGTTAAGGCAAAAACAGATGTGCTTAAAGGTGAAGGATTATTCCTCAGGGCATTTGTTTATCATAATTTTTGCCGTCTTTACGGTGGAGTACCGATAATGAAGACAGCAAACAAGCTGGAAGATGATTTTCAAACCCTTGTCAGGGCGACATTCGAGGAGACAGTCAATTTTATAGTTAAAGACTGTGATGATGCAGCAGCATTACTTCCGTTAAAAGCCGATCAGGAAATGGGAAGGCCTACAAAAGAAGCAGCACTGGCCCTTAAATCACGTATACTTTTATTTGCAGCAAGCGACCTTACAGCTGACGGAACTGCTGCAAGTGAACTGGTCGGGTACAAGGCAGGCACTTCCAGGACCGCTCTCTGGACCGCTGCAAAGAACGCGGCGAAAGCTGTTATAGACCTTGGAGCTGCAAACGGAACGCCAAAACTGGCCGATTTCGGTGCCCCTGACCAGGCTGCTGTAGCTAAAAACTATTATGAACTGTTCAGATCCTATACACTGGCAAATGATGAAATAATCTGGGGAAAAATGTATATCCTCAACCTTGGACGGACACACAGGATAAACCAGACCAATGGTCCGAACGGAGTAAATAACTTCGGGAGGAATGGTCCTTTGCAGCAGATGATAGATGATTACGAAATGAAAGACGGATCAAAGTTCTTTGACCATTTCGAGATAGATGCGGATAAATTATATAAGAACAAGTCTGCAACCTTTAAGCACGAAAATCCTTATTATGACCGTGAGCCGAGGTTTTATGCAACTGTATTGTATGATAGTGCTGTATGGCAGATCCGTCCTGTCAATCTTCAGCCCCAGGATCCTCTCGGGATTTACGAAAGGCGTACTCACAGGATCATGAAATCTGACGGAACTTATACAGACCAGTTTGGTCTTGATACCCGGAAAGGACCCCTTTCTCCCGGAAACGGTTGCTATGGAGGGTATCTGACGAAGAAATTCATGGATCAGGCAAGCAACGGTGATGTCCAGAATAACCAGAATGTATGGATCTATATGCGTTTTGCAGAAGTCCTGTTCGACTATGCTGAAGCCTGCATGGAACTTGGTGAAACTGTGGAAGCGGCTAAGTATGTCAATATGATAAGGAACAGGGCCGGATTACCTGATTTTACAGGTGATCTCAAAGAAGCTCTGAGACATGAAAGAAGGATAGAACTCTATGGCGAAGAAAGCAGGTGGTATGACATCCGCAGATGGAAGATCATGATCGAAAAGATGACACCTCAATTGGGAGGTATTGATATCCTTGAAGTTAAGAATACTGATGGTTCCATTGTAACTACGTGGAAGTGGATCAAAGCACATACAGATAATGTGATGAGTGCAAAGCAATACTGGTTGCCGATCCCGAGAAACGAGCTGAAAAAAGCTCCGCAACTGGTACAGAATCCGCTATATGATTAAACGGATAATCAGATGCTTATAGAAAAAGAGACTGCCAAAACCGGCAGTCTCTTTTTGTTAAAAATTATTAATAAATTTTGTCTGTGGATTATAATGAGTAATTTTAAACCGTAACCCTATAACTACTTCTAAACTGATTTGCCTATGTAAAAATCCAAATCTTCATTATCCGTACCAGAGGATAAATTCTTTCCTCTGATTTTTAACAATTAATTGATTTACTAACAGTTGAGGGTTGAAAGCCAAAACCCTTAAGAATTTTATTTTCTAAATTTTAACTTATGAAAGAAAACAATCCATTACCGCGGGCTTTATTAAAATCTGCCTGCAAAACAAAAAAACTGTTCATTATGGGAATGAGTTTTATTCTCATTATGATTCTGAATCTGACTTCTCCCGGCAAAAGTTTGTTTGCCGGTGATCTGCAGCAGATCCAGGTAAGCGGAACAATCACCGACGATAAGGGTGTCCCTTTACCCGGGGTCAACGTAATTGTAAAAGGTACAACTATTGGCACCATAACTGATGTCGATGGTAAATATACCCTTAATATTCCCGATCAGAATGCTGTAATTGCAGCATCATTTATCGGTTTTGTAACTTCCGAAGTACCAGTCGGGAGCAGGAGTGTTATAGATATTTCACTTGTATCCGAAGCTCTTGCTCTTCAGGAAGTTGTTGTTGTGGGTTACGGAACCCAGAAGAAAGTGAACGTTATCGGATCTATAACAACAGTAAGTTCCGAGGAAATAACCGCAGCTCCCACACCAAACGTTTCGAGTGCATTGAGCGGAAGGTTGCCCGGATTGTTCGTAACACAATCAACCGGCCGCCCCGGGGCCGATCAGGCTTCCCTGAGGATCAGAGGTGTTTCCACAATTGCAAATGAATCAGGTAACACATCCGTCCTTGTAGTTGTCGACGGGATTCCCGGCCGCGACCTGAACTCAATTGAACCGGGCGATATTGAAAGCCTTTCCGTTCTGAAAGATGCTTCAGCAGGTATCTATGGTTCAAGAGCTGCAAACGGTGTCATTCTTGTAACAACAAAAAAAGGAATCGAAGCTCCTCCACGGTTTGAATATGAATTCTATCAGGGATGGTCTTCTGCTTCAATAGTACCGAAGCTTACAGATGCACCGACTTATGCCACAATGATAAGAGAAGTTCAGTCATACAGGAACGTTTCGGAAGAAAATATGGCCTTCTCACTCGAAGATATTGAAAAATATAAGTCCGGAAAATATCCATGGACCCATCCGAATACAGACTGGTTCTCATCGGTCCTTAAAGACTATTCCGCGGCAAATCACCATACCTTCAGAGTATCGGGCGGTACGAAAGTAATCAAGTATTACGGAGCATTCGGCGCACAATCCGACAATGGAATATATAAATCAGGTTCTTCGTCTTATGACAGGTACAATCTCAGACTGAACCTCGATGCAACTCTCAATGATTATATAAGTCTTAGTCTTAATATGGGGGCTTCAAAAACCAATACAATGAGCCCTTATAATACAAGTTTCGGAAGTATAATCCGTAACCTGCCAACATCAACGGCAATATGGCCGACCGGAGAACCCGGACCTGATATTGAAAAAGCGCAGCAGCCGGTTACAGATACCGATGCCGATCAGACCGGTTATACAAATAATAATCAATATCGCAGCGATAATATGCTCACGGCAACGATAAAGATCCCGTGGGTGGAAGGATTATCGGTTATCGGCAACTATTCATTTGACATGTATTTCAGACAGCAGAAATATGTGAGAGACCTTGCAACATTGTATTTCCTTGATGAAAAAGCTTATCTGGCTGCAGGAAACGATGGTAGCCAGGATGGCCAGGCATTTCTTGTCCCCCAGGTAAGAGCTGAAATAGCCGATCCGAGGGTTGAAGATCTCTACAGGGACTCCAGAACCATAACTAACAGCCTGAAAGTCAATTATGAACGCTCATTCGGCAAGCACAGCATAAGTACCTTTGTTGCAATGGAAAGTATGGATTATTTCAACCAGGGTATCAATGCCTACAGGCGTTATTTCCAGACTATCGATCTCCCATACCTTAATTTCGGTGGTACCGACGAAATGAGCAACAGTTCTTCCGTCGGACTTGAAGCCAGACTTAATTTCTTCGGAAGAGCCGCTTACAACTTCGACGAAAAATATCTTCTTGAATTTACTCTGCGCCGTGATGGTTCCCTCAGGTTCTCTGAAGAAAGCGGCCGCTGGGGAACATTCCCGAGCATACTTGCAGGATGGAGAATATCCAGTGAAGATTTCTGGAGAAATTCAGTTCCCGCAATCAACTATCTGAAACTGAAAGCTTCCTGGGGTCAGCTGGGTAATGATGCAGTACCTGCTTTCCAGTATCTTACAATGTTTGGAACCGGTACCGGTATATCATGGGGCTCATCAAGAAGTTATGAATCAGGACTATATCAGGTAGGGGAACCTAATCCCGCAATTACCTGGGAAGTTGCAAATGTCTTTAATCTGGGTTTTGAATCGTTTGCTTTCAAAAGCAAGGTGAAATTCGACTTCGATGCATTCTACCAGAGAAGGACAGATATCCTTGTTGCAAGGAACGCTTCTGTTCCAACATTTACAGGATTATCGCTTCCTGATGAAAACTACGGGATTGTATCAAGCAAAGGATTTGAAACACAACTCGGATATAATAACAGATCAGGTAACTTCACTTATGCAGTGACAGGTAATTTCTCATTTGCCAGGAACAAGATCATTGAGTATGATGAACCGGAAGTATCCTATCCGTGGCAGAGGCTGACAGGCCATACCACCGATGCATTCCTTCAGTATAAGGCAATCGGTATCTTCAGGGATCAGGAGCACATAAACTCTCTGCCTCATGTATCAAGCGCCAGACCGGGTGATGTAATCCTCTTTGACTATAATGATGACAAGCAAATAACTGAAGCCGACAGGATGGTATTTGACCTGAACGGAACACCTGAGATAACCTTTGGCGTTAATTTCTCGCTGGGTTATAAAAGCTGGCAGTTACAGGCACTTGTACAGGGTGTAGGAAATAACTGGAGAAGGATTGCTGATGAAGAAGGTGATTTTATTTATCATGGCACATTCGGTAATTACCTTCAGTACTATGCCGATGACAGGTGGACTGTCGATAATCCCGACGGGAAAATGCACAGGGCTTTTGAAAGAGTTGAAGAATACTGGAGACAGTCAGCTTATCTCTGCAGCCAGGATTATTATAATATGGCATATGCCAGACTCAAGAACCTGGAGCTTTCCTACAATCTGCCCGAAAATCTGTTGAGCTATGTAAAGATGAAAGGGGCAAGCGTATATGTTACAGGTAAGAATCTCTTCTTCCTATGGAATAAGAATGAAGTCGGATATGACCCCGAGACAATGTCTGTTACAGCTTATCCTACTACAAGAGTGATGGCTGTGGGAGCACGGGTTACCTTTTAATTAAATTCCGAAATGAATGATTTGAAATGGCCATGGTACTTCAATGGCCGTTCAGTCTGACAATTAAAAAATAAAAAATTACAGATGAAAAAACATATTTTAAATCTTATTTTAGTAGTCCTGCTCGTGTTTTCCCCATCGTGCAGTGATATCCTGGATAAAACTCCTCTCGACCAGTATTCGGATGCAACCGTATGGTCGAATCCGGAGCTGGCCAGCTTATATCTGAACTATGTATATAATGGTCTTAACCATGGATTTCAGAGTGTTAAAAGCACAAATTACACCGACGAGGCCATCTATGGAAGAGGGGCCAGTACCACAACACTTCTTAACGGTACTCTTACTCCTGATGCCGGGGAGGGAACACATTACGTTCACTCCGGATACAGGTGGTCGCAATATGCCAATATTCAGCGTGTGAATAAATTCCTTGATAAGATCGATCTTGTTGCAGACGCTTATCCTGAATCACAGAAAGCCACAATAAAAGCACAAACCGATGTTCTTAAAGGAGAAGCATTATTCCTGAGAGCATTCATGTATCATAATCTTGCCCGTACTTACGGAGGTCTGGTACTGCTTGAAACTGCAGCACAGCTGAGTGATGACTTCTCGGGTATGACAAGATCCACCTTCGAGGAAACCGTAAATTTTATTATTGATGATTGCGATGCAGCAGCAGGCCTGTTGCCGCTCAAATCCGATCAGGAGCTGGGTCGCGCATGTAAGGAAGCAGCTCTTGCCCTGAAAGCCAGAATGCTTCTGTTCGCAGCCAGCGATCTCACTGCAGGTGATGCCTCAGATATTGGAATTACTTCAGCCGATGAGGTGGTCCACTATAAGAATCCCGACAGAACAGCCATGTGGACAGCAGCAAAAAATGCAGCCAAAGCTGTTATGGATCTTCCCGGATCAACACTGGAACTGGCAGATTTCGGCGCATCGGGTGGAGATAAAGCCGTTGTTGCAAAAAATTACAGGGCGCTTACAGGGAATGCAGCTACTCCTGCAAATGGTGAATTCATCTTTGCAAGAATGTTTGACCTCGCTCTGGGAACAAGGCACAGAACAAACCAGGTTGACGGTCCTAACGGATATGACGGCCTCTATGGAAGAAATGGCCCCATGCAGAGAATGGTTGACGAATATGAAATGGAGGATGGAAGCAACTTCTTTGACCATTATCAGATAGAAACTGAAGGAACAACAAAATATATTAAGAACAAACCCGAAGCAACAGGATTTGATAATCAGAGTCCTTATTATAACCGTGAGGCACGCTTTTATGCTCTTGTATTGTATGACAGTGCAAAGTATGAATATGAACCGCGCCCTGTGAGCCTTCAGACACGTGATCCCCTGGGGATATATGACAGAAGGACCCGTATCACAATCAATGCCGATGGTTCGGAAACAGTTCTCTATGGTATAGATACCCGTAATGGCCCCATCGTTGCCGGTAATGGTAACTATTGCGGTTATCTCACAATGAAATGGGTTCAGGACGGAGTAACAGGAAGTACAGGTTATAACTTTAATATCTGGCCTTTCATGAGGTATACTGAAGTTGTACTTAACTACGCCGAAGCCTGCTGGGAACTTGGAGAATATGATGAAACAAGAAAATGGGTTAATTTCTTCAGAAACCGTGTTCTTCTTCCTAATACCACAGCCACCAATGCCGAATTACGGGATGCTTTAAGGCATGAACGGAAAATTGAGCTTTATGGTGAGGAACTGAGATGGTTTGATCTGAGAAGGTGGATGATCTTTAAGGAAGAATATACAAAGCCGATGAATGGTGTTGTCATTACACAGAAAACGGACACCAGGACTACCCCGGCAAC
Source organism: Bacteroidota bacterium (assembly GCA_029564935.1). Lineage (GTDB taxonomy): Bacteria > Bacteroidota > Bacteroidia > Bacteroidales > VadinHA17 > LD21. The sequence continues at coordinate 1,393 of JAKQPD010000022.1, read as the reverse complement.
TGTCACAACCACATGGGAACTGAACCAGGCTATGCCCGATAATAAGTGGATTGATGCGATTTACTGGATGCCCATCCGTACAGATGAACGCCAGAAAGCTCCGCAGCTTGTACAGAATCCAAATTACCGCCAGGAGATTAAGTAAAACCACACTTACAATTATCCGAACGGATTGAAAATAAAAACGGGACTGATGAAGATCAGTCCCGTTTTTTAATCTACGTTTTTTAATGGCTCTGTTTTGATTTAGAAACCATAGATTTAGTCTCCTTTGCCTGTAGGGCATAGGGTATTGTAGATAAGGTTATATGGCATGATTTTATACCTCGTAGAGGTTATGGAGCAAAATACCATATCCGCTACGCGGTAAAGTCCCAGGCAAGTCGGAAAACAGAACGAAATTTTTAAATCTGTCAATTTCAGATCTGCTGAACAATATTTTAGAACAGAGCCTTTTTAATACGTTTTTTAATACGTTTTTTAATACGTTTTTTAATACGTTTTTTAATACGTTTTTTAAGACATATTTAAATGTGAATTTCGTAATTGTCACAGCCTGAATCTCCCTCTCCGGTAATCGGCCTCACCCCAAGGAATCTCCCTCTCCGGTAATCGGCCTCACCCCCTGATCCCCCTCTCACTCCGGGAGAGGGGGACTGCATTCTACAAACTTGGATCAATTACATTATTCGTTACATTTTTATACCCAGTTTACGGGTTGGCACTATGTAAGTCCCTCCCACCCCGGGGGAGAGCCTGTCCCGCGACAGCGGGAGATTTAGGGAGAGGCCGACTATTACCAAGCACCTACCCTGGTTGGGATTCAGGGAAAGGTCAAAATAGCGCAAAAAAAAATCCCCTTCTCCGGGTTGTGGAGAAGGGGATTAGAAGTTTATCGAATAAGGAGGTTCTATTCCTCTTCCTCTTCTTCGCTGTAGGCTTTGATAACTGCTTCCTGAACATCACCAGGAACCTGTGAATATTCCGAAAATTTCATTGTATACATAGCTCGTCCTCCGGTTATTGAGCTGAGGGCGGTGGAGTATTTATTCATTTCTGCAAGCGGAACTCTTGCCTTGATAACCTCGAATCTTTTTTCGCTGGTCATTCCGAGTACCATTCCGCGCCGACCCTGAAGATCACTGATAACATCGCCCATGCGGTCGGAGGGAACCATGATCTCAACATCATAGATAGGTTCAAGGATCTTGGGGTTTGCATTTTTGAATGCCTGGCTGAATGCATTACGACCTGCAAGCCTGAAAGATATTTCATTGGAATCGACAGGATGCATCTTACCATCGTAAACATACACCCTTATATCACGTGCATATGATCCTGTGAGGGGGCCGACCTCCATCTTTTCCATAATACCTTTTAATATAGCCGGCAT